>JALYOR010000142.1 GCA_030856765.1 Verrucomicrobiota bacterium
GGTCTACTGCGCCAATGACCGGGTCGACGCGATCAAGATAGCGCGCATCTACTTGAGCGGCCTCTCCGCCCAGGTCTGGCAACCTGATCCCCAGACCTTGGAACGGCGGGAAGTCTTCAGCGCCTACCAGGGAGTGGTGAGGGAGACGACCCGGCTCCAGCAACAGATCAAGTCGATGCTCAACGAACACTGCGTCCGGCTGGGGAGCGGCTTCCGCTTGAGTCATCCCAGCGCTCTGACCCGTCTGGCCAGACTCAAGGAGTGGAGCCCGGTCCAGCTGATGTTACTCACTCAACTGCACACCGGCCTGCGCGCCGCCCGGGTGCGCCGGGGCCAACTGCGCCGCCACATGGCGGGCGAGATCCTGGCTGACCATGAGCTCCTGCGCCTCGCCCGCCTCTGCGGCCTGAGCTTGGTCACCATCTACGGCTTGAGCGCCGCCATCGGTGACATTACTCGCTTCGCCCAGAGCAAGAAATTGGTCGCCTACCTCGGCCTCAACCCCAGCGTCTGCCAGAGCGGCAACTACGCCGGCACCACCGCCTTAAAGCGCCATGGCCGCGGTCCCCTCCGCGCGCTTCTCATCCAGTCTGCCAAAAAACTCCTTCAGGTCAATAACCCACTGCAAAAGTGGGGTCTGGCCGTAGCCGCACGGCGCGGACGCAACAAGGCCGCCGTCGCGGTGGCGAGAAAACTCTGCGTCGCCATCTGGCACGTCTTGAGCGGCCACGTGATCGGCGCCCTCGAGCCCGTGGCTCGTCTCCAGACCAAGCTGGGCAAACTCGCCACCGACTTCGGCCTCGCTCAGATCAAAGCCCTCGGCTACGAGAGCAAAACCGCCTTTATCGAACAAAAACTCTATCTCCTTCAAAGCTACCCTTGACGGGAGAGCTCGGTTCGAGGGGAACAGATCATCTTATGCCACCATTAAGAGCTAACTTGACTTAACCACATGTCTGCATCGCTTGGGTTAGGTCGCTTGAGTTCTGTAGTCAATCATCGTCGTTCCTGTCATCGGACTGCGCCAGAATCTTGTCCATTATGCGGGCCTTATCGGCTTTGAGCGCTCGGAGAACGTGTACGAGGGTCGGCTGGAAAATTTGGCAATTGAAGGCTGGAAGATCCGGTCTATTCCGGCGGCGTGCGAAGGGCGGGGCGGGGCAATGCGAAATCACGGAGGCGTTTCTGGCAGGCTGGGTTTGGCGGGACAAGCAAAAAGTTCATCACCGAAGAGAAGGTGGGTGCGAGGCGCGCTGGCTCGCCCGCTTGCCAACGGCGTTATGATCTCGGTATGCCGATTATCGCCGTTCGCCCATCGCAAAGATTCAAAGGCGCCTGGTCGTGCTAGGAAGGGCCGGGCGTCGAGCCCTTCGCCGTACCGGAGGCCAAAGAAGCCCTCAGCTACGCCCGCGCCCGCTTCGGCGGCACCGCCGAGGAGTCCACCTCTACGACGCCACCGAGACCGTCATCGACCAGACTATCACGATCGACGGCCGCGAGCAGTGCTGATCCGTGGTTGCGGAATCAACTGCGCTGCCGCCGCCTTTTTCGAGGACCTCTTCCCGATCGCGAATGCAGCGGGAGACTGAACTTGACATTCGCCCCGGAAACCGTTGCTCTGGAGTCCACACTCCATCTGCAAAATGAAAACAAATCACCTCCGTCTTCTGACTGCGCTTGGCCTCCTCCTCACCTGCGGTTCCGTGGCCCAGGCCCAAACCACCTCCTTGAAGCTCGTCACCCGTTTTGATTACCCCGGCGGCGTGTTCACCGTGGCGCAGGGCATCAATGACGCCGGCGACGTCGTCGGTTACTTTACCTCCAATCCCAATGGAAGCGGCCTTACCGGCTTCGTCCGTTACGCCGGCGGTACCTTCAGCGCCCCGATTATTTATCCGGATAGTAATGTCACCCAGACCATTCTGACCGCGATCAATAATAGCGGCACCTTCGCCGGCTATTATTCCACCGACCCTCCCGTCGCGAC
The DNA here is from genome assembly GCA_030856765.1 of Verrucomicrobiota bacterium. GTDB lineage: Bacteria > Verrucomicrobiota > Verrucomicrobiia > Chthoniobacterales > UBA10450 > Palsa-1392. The sequence goes on from JALYOR010000142.1 coordinate 1,988, forward strand.
CCACAGCTTCTTCCTCACCGGCGGCGCCTACACGACTTACGATTATCCCGGTGCCTATGATACCAGGATCACGGGTATCAACGACCAGGGCGACTTCGTGGGAACCTATATGCTGACGGATAATACGAAGGGCGCCTTTGCCGTTATCGGCGGCGTCCTCAAATCCGTCACCGTCCCCGACGCGACCTATGTCTCGGCGAGCGATATCAATAACGACGGTGATATCGTCGGATGGTACAACCCCCCCGATGCCTCGCTCGCCTTCCGGCTGGAGAGCAGCGGCCGCCTGCGCGCTCCGATCAAGCCCCCCATGACCCGCGCCTCACTCTTCTATGGAACGAACGACACCACGGCCAGCGTCGGCATTTCCTATGATGGCAGCTTCAACCACGGGCTCCTCTTCACCGGCGGCCATGAATTTATCACTTACGACCTGCCGAATACTAATTACAATGCCCTCACCGGTATTAATCGCCGGGGGTTGATCTGCGGCTTCGGCTTCGATGGCAGCGGCACCCACTCCTATCTCCTCCGGGCCAAGACTACGCCGGCTGATCAGATGGCCGCGAGTCATCCGCGGCGGAGCGACCAGTAACCGCCAGCCCCATCGATGGCCGCGCTTCAGGTTGGCTTTTGTCCCATGGTCGAGGGCCTGCGAAGTCAGGTCATCGGTTTGTCCTTCCTATTGTTCGGTTGCGCTGCTGCACGTTGCTGTCTTCCGTTTGCAGGTCGCGGGGTTTGGTTGTAGCCGGGGCCGGTGACCCCGGTCGGCGGGGTTCGTTTGCCGGATTCAATTGCCGGGGTCGGCGCCCCCGGCTACAGGCGCGGCCTGATCGGGGATCTCGACCTCGACGAGTTTGCCGAGGAGGATCAATGATTCCTGCCAGCCGAGGTAACACATCGCGGCGGGGACGCCTTCCTGGATGATGTCGATGTCGGTGCCGCAGGAGACTTCCTTCAAGGTGATGGTGGCCGACATTTCGCCGGACAGGTTGGGGTCATCGAAAGCGTCGGTGTAGCGGATGCGCTCGTTCGGCACGAGTTCGCGGTATGTGCCGCCGAAGGAATGGCTGCTGCCGGTGCTGAAGTTGGTGAAGGACATTTTATAGCTGCCGCCAACTTTGGCGTCCATGGAGTGGACTGTGGCGGTGAAGCCGCTGGGCGGTAGCCATTTTGCAAGGGCTGCGGGATCGAGGAAGGCTCGGTAGATTTTCTCCGGTGCGGCGCGCAGGACGCGGTGGAGTCGGATGGTATTGGTGGCCATGATGTCTTGTTCTTTCGTGAATTTGTCTTCTCTAGCAACGACGAATGTCGCGACTGGGAAGGGACACTATCGGGCAAATATGATGTCCGCTCCGTGGCGATGCGTCATGCGGTCGGCCGTCCGGAGCCCGAGGGAAATTGTGGTTTCCGCACCTTTCCTGTCGCGCGCTGGCGTTGACTTCGGATAATCCTACGCGGCACGATGATCGAGCACATCAATGACCTGATCCTGCACCTCCATTACTGGGGCTACGCCATCGTGTTCCTCATCGTGCTGCTGGAGTGCCAGGCGTTTCTCGGCTTTTTCATGCCGGGGGAGAGCATGGTGATGGTGGCCGGGTTCCTCGCTGGGCAGGATGTGCTCGATATCCGGGTGCTAATCGTGGTGATCTCGGCGGGGGCGATCATAGGGGATAGCATTGGCTACGAGTTTGGCCGGCGGCTGGGGCGCGATTGGCTGCGGCGGCACGGGGAGAAATTCTGGTTGCGGCCGGAGCAGCTCGATCGGATGGACGGCTTCTTCGCGCGCTGGGGCGGGCTGAGTGTGCTCTTCGCCCATTTCCTGCATGTCGGCCGCGCGCTGATGCCGTTCCTGGCGGGCGCGGCGCGGTTGCCTTATCTGCGTTTCCTTATTTTTAATTCGATCGGCTGCGTCCTCTGGGCGGCGATCTTCTCCATGGTCGGCTATCTCTTCGGCCAGAGCTGGCACTTGATCGAGCATTGGATCGGCCGGGCGGGAATCATCGGCGCGATCCTGGCGACGATGGTGGTGGTGACGGTCGTGCTCTATCGCGGGATCGCGAGCCGCGAGCTGGAGATTCGCGAATGGTGGCGGCAAGTGCTGGCGCGGCCGGGGGTGGTGAATTTCCGGCACCGTTTCGCGCGGCAGATCGATTGGGTGGAGCAGCGCTTTTCGCCCAAGGGGTATCTCGGGATTCATCTCACGGTGGGCATTTTCCTCCTCTTGGCGGCGACGGCGATCTTCGGCGGGTTGCTGGAACGGGTCGGGACGCGGGCCTGGTTTGTGA
>JALYOR010000175.1 GCA_030856765.1 Verrucomicrobiota bacterium
GGGCGATGCTCTCGATGCCGAAAATGTTTACCCCGGAGCTGACCCAGCACTCGGAGGACATGCTCCGGTTCCTCGGCGAACACTACGGCTCGCTGGTGGTCGCGCAGTGGTTTGGGAGCGCGTTCGGCATCTTTGTCGGCGTCGTTTTCGGGTTTCTTCTTTTTAGCGCGGTCAATACCGCCGTCGTCGCGCTCATCGGCGTGATCTACATGATGGCGCAGGACGGCGAGATGCCAAAGCAACTGGCCCGGCTCAACCGCCATGGTGTGCCGCGGATTCCGCTCTTTGTCGCGGTCGTGATTCCGATCGTGATCCTAATGGTGACTCCGAAGTTCGAGGGGCTGGCCGGCCTCTACGCGATCGGCGTGGTAGGCGCGATCGCGGTCAATCTCGGGGCGTGTACGTTCAACAAGAAACTCGACATCACCTGGTACCAACGCCTCTTGATGGGAATCACGTTTCTTATCCTGACCGGAGTGGAAGTGACGATCGCGAAGACGAAACCGGACGCGCTCTTCTTTGCCATCTGCGTGCTCGGTATCGGTCTCGCCTTGCGTGCCTATTCGCACAAGCTCTCGGGCCTCAAAACTGTTACTATGACCAAGGAAGTGGCGGAAATGGTCGCGCCCAACCTGGCCGCAACGATGCAGCCGAAGCTGGAGGAAGGGCAGAAGATCATGGTGGCGGCACGCGGCATTAATCCGGTTTTGAATTTCGCCCTCGAAGAAGCGGCCCTGCGCAAAGCGGTCTTGTGCGTCGTCTACATCAAAGAAGTCGCAGTCTATTTCTCCGGTGCGCCGGTCGCTCGTGGGAGCACGAAGTGGAAGGACGATGCCCAGGCCCGCGCGATCATGTCGCTCATGATCAAGGAAGGCGAGGCGCGCGGCGTCTGTGTGCAGCCGGTCTACGCTGTGAGCGAGGATGCCTCGGCCACGATCCTCGATCTCGCGGCGACGCTGGGCGTTGACTACATCATCCTCGGCGCCTCGCAGCGGCGCACCCTGGCCGATCTGCTCAAGGGCAGCGTCGCGACCCAGATCGCGCAGCACCTGCCCGAATCGATCCGGCTGGTGATTTTTGGATGATGTCCGGTTGTAGGGCGGGCGCTTCGCCTGCCCAGTCTCGCAAAAACGGAAGATCAAACTGGGCAACCGAAGCGGTCGCCCTACAATTCGCGCAATGAAAGTCTTGATCGCCGACTCGATCTCGCCGCGCGGGATCGAGGAGCTCGCCGCCGGCGGGGCGCTCGAAACCGTCGTGCAAACCGGCCGCAGCGAAGCGGAACTGGTCGCGCTGATTCCCGATTTCAGCGCCATCGTGGTTCGCAGCCAGACGAAAGTGACGGCGGCAATTTTGCAGGCCGGGACGCGCTTGAAAGTGGTCGGTCGTGCTGGCGTTGGGGTCGACAACGTCGACATCGATGCGGCGACACGACGCGGGGTGATCGTGATGAACACACCGGGCGGCAATACCATTTCGACCGCGGAACATGCGTTCTCCCTCCTGGTCTCGGTCGCGCGCAGGATTCCGCAGGCTCATGCCAACTTGCAGGCCGGGAAGTGGGATCGAAAACAATTTGAAGGGACCGAGCTTTACAACAAAACGTTAGGCATCATCGGGATGGGCCGGATTGGCTCGGAGCTGAGTCGGCGCGCGATCGCTTTCGGGATGCGGGTGCTGGCCTACGATCCGTATCTTTCCTCCAGTCGGGCGCGCGCGCTCCAGGTCGAGTTGGTGGAGGAAATCGATGAGCTCCTGCCGCTGGCGGATTTCCTCACTCTGCACACCCCGCTCACCCCCGAGACGCATCATTTGCTCAACGCCGCGCGCCTCGCGAAAACGAAACGCGGCGTGCGCCTGATCAATTGCGCGCGGGGCGGCCTGATTGACGAAGCGGCGCTGGTCGAATCGTTAGGCAACGGCCAGGTCGCCGGCGCGGCGCTCGATGTCTTCGAAAAGGAGCCGCTCCCGGCCGACTCGCCTTTGCGCGGTATTCCGAATCTGATTCTCACTCCGCATCTGGGCGCTTCGACCGTGGAAGCGCAGGAGAGCGTCGGGATCGAGATTGCGCAGGCGATCCGGGCCGCCTTGCTCGAGGGGACGATTCGCAACGCGATCAATATGCCGAATCTCGACGCGAAAACGCTCGCCATTATTGGGCCGCACCTGCGGTTTGGCGAAAAGCTCGGGCGTTTCCTCTCCCAGGTCTCGCCCAAACGGGTCGAGACTTTGCACATCAACTACAGCGGAAAGGTGAACGAGGTCGACACCACTGCGATCACCCGCTCGATCCTGAAGGGCTTCCTCCATCTCGCCGGCGGCGACGACGTGAACGAAGTGAACGCGCCTGCGTTTGCGGGAACGTTAGGCATCAAGGTGACCGAGTCGCGCTTGAGTGCGCCGGGCGATTACACCGATCTGCTGGAGCTGACAGCTGAAGCGGAAGGCAAAACGCTCTCTGTCGCCGGCGCGTTCTTCGGGGCCACGCCGCGCATTGTCAACATCCACCACCGCCCGGTCGAAGCGCGTCCGCAGGGAATCCTGCTCGTGCTCGAAAACACCGACCGGCCCGGGATGATCGGGCGGATCGGGACATTGTTAGGCACGCATGGAGTCAACATCGCCACCATGTCGCTGAGCCGAAACCAGGCTGGCGGCCGCGCCCTCACCGTGCTCAATCTCGACACCGCCCCGCCGCCCGCCCTCTTCGAGGAGATCGCCGCCAGCGACGACATTCACAGCGCACAGGTGGTGGAGTTGTAGTTCGTCCCGGCACGTCCAAAAGCTTGTCATCCCGAGTAGCGCAGACGACGAGGGACCTCCCAGTTGCAATAGAAGCGCTCTAAAATCCAGGACGCGCAGGTTGCAACTGCGAGGTCCTTCGCCGCGCTGCGCCGGCTCAGGATGACAAGTTGAATGGTGGGCCACAACGTCTTCCTCCCGGCCTTCCTGGGTATCGCATAAAACCATTGCCGGGCTCGGCTTTGATTCTTAGGATCAACTTATGACCGCAATTTTTACGACCATTCTCATCGGTCTCGTCGTCGGCGTGATCGCGAAACTGCTCATGCCAGGCCGCGACCCCGGCGGTTGCATCATCACCATTCTGCTCGGTATTGCCGGTGCGTTCGTTGGGACCTGGTTGGGCAGGATGTTCTGGGGCGAGAATTACGCCGCCGGTTGGATCATGTCGATCGTCGGCGCGATGATTCTCCTCCTCATCTACCGGATGATCGCAGGCAAGCGCGGCTAGGCGCTATTGCAGCGCGAGCGAGTTGCGCAGGGGACGGGCTGCCCGACAAGTCCGTGGGCCCGAAAATATTCTTTCTCGCCGGCGTGGCGCCTTCACGAACTGGCGTTTGTTTTCATGGTGTTTTTCTTCATCGAGCCAGACTTTGCGCGAGTCGGAACAGCTCTGGATCAAGCGGCTTTTGTTTGCCGACAATCTCGCCTAACGGTGTCGTCGTGATCTTTGCGCGTTGCATGCCGACGAGCACGCCCTGTTCGCCAGCGAGGAGGTGATCGACCGCCGCCGCGCCCAGCCGGGTCGCAAGGATCCTGCCGGCATTTCATCCGCGCATGGCGAACGAATAATATGGCCTCCCCCGGTGGTGCGCCAATTGGAGCCGCCGTGATTTCTTGGATTGCATTATGGAATCCGCACCCCTGTTTCCGTGATAGTCGCGCATGTTATTTCCGGCGCGATGTGGAGGGTTTTACACCAAATGACCCAACCCCAGTCGGATGAAAGTGATGTGTGAGTCGGGGGTGGCCGAACGGCTCGCGGCGGAGGTTTGCTCCGCCGCGCCCAATTCAATCTATTGCTGATGCGAGGGATCTTTTTGCTCCGGAGTGAGGAGGCTGATCCAGCCTTCGACTTCCGACGAGAGCTGCCCGGTTCCAGACAAGGCGACGGTCGGCTGAATCCAGCCGTCGTGAGTCATGGGAAGAGGTTTCACTCCTTGTCCCCCAGTGCCATCCGTCGCGCCTGCGCCTTTGCTCCGGTTCGAAAGCAGGATTGAGCCAACGGTGGCAGCGTCGGCGCCGTTGCCATCGCCATTTGGATCGGGATCGATCACCGTGAGGACGTTTGCATGCTGGTTCGTGACATAGGCGTAGTAACCACCACCCTTTTTAGCGCCCCAGTTCACCCCGTGAGTTCCGGCTGGAGTCGGAACGAAGGCGACCACCTGGTCGCTTGTCGTGTCGATGATGGCCACATGGTCTGCCGAATCGGTCGGCGACCGGCTCACGTTCGTGAGTGAGAACACGGCCGTCGCGGCCCATTTCTCATCCGGGCTCACAGGTGTCTGGATAGGACCCTGCAGCGTGTGAAAAATGTCGAGGCCGGTCTGGCCATCGGGCGTGAGCGTAACGGGGATGTTACCCAGGATGGTCTGCGTATCCACGTTGATAGCGGTGACCATGCCACTGACCAAGTTAGCCACATAGGCCTTGGCGACGCCATTCACGTGGCACTCGCCCACCGCGATCGGCATCAAGAGGGGCGCGGTTAGAGGATCATTCGGATTTTGCTCAAATTCCCGGAGGATTGTGCCGCTCGCTGTGTCCATGATACTAATCGAACCGGCCGGACCAATTCCCTTGAAGACGTTAGGCACGATCGTGCGGTCGCCGGTGCCACAGGTGAGCCAATGCCCATGCGGATGAGTCTTGCCTTCGCCAGTCGATGCGTTGTCGATGATTTGCAGGCCAGAAGGATTGTCCCGGACTTTGATGAGCTTGTCATCCGCGCTCAGCGGAACCGTCAACACTCCACTTTCAGGCCCAACCGTCGGGATCGTAATGATGTGAGTCGGCGCTTCGCCAACCGTGATGCTATTTAGAATCCGACCATTTGCCCGATCGATCTTGTTAATCCACTGACCGAACCAATTGGCGTTGTAAACGGAGCTAAGACTGAAGTTGGCCCACATATTATGTGGGTTATTCCACATTCCATTGGCGCGCTTGCCGTTGATCTCTCGTTCCACTTTGAAGGTGGCCGCGTCCACCACGGTTATGGTGCCGGGTTTGAGTGCGCCGTTGACATCTCTCTGGTTCGCCACTCGTTCAAACTGCGTATCAACCCAGACTTCGCCGACGCCAGGGACTCTTGGTTTAAACTCAGCGGCGCGGTCGAAAATGTCCCACTTGGCCAGCTTGTCGGCGTCCGTTGCAGCCACGGTCGTGATAACCCCAAGAACCGTTTCGGCGGGAAGAGAATTGACCCCGAGATGGCCGATAAATGGAAGCATCGCTGAGGTAACGTCGGGAATATTCCCGGCGGAATCAGTGACGCCGATGACCGCAGTCATGTAGGGATGGACCTTGCAGTGAAAGAGATAAACGCCCGGGAGATCGAAATCGACGGAGAGCTTTCCCTTCTGCGCCTGATCCTGATCCATCACGACATTGGAGCCGGTGGGCTTCACCAGAAGCGTGAC
>JALYOR010000262.1 GCA_030856765.1 Verrucomicrobiota bacterium
GCGCCTCAATTCCGGGCGCGGTCATCTCGATCACGCTCTTCCGCATCTTTTCCAAACTCGGGATGCGCGACGCCACCATCCTTGAGAACAACATCGTCCAAACCGCGGGCTCGGCCGGCGAATCGATCGCTTTCGGTCTCGGCGTGACCATGCCTGCGATCATGATCCTCGGGTTTGATCTCGAGATCACCCGGGTCATGCTCGTCGCGGTTTTGGGCGGCTTGTTAGGCATTCTCATGATGATCCCGCTGCGGCGGGCCTTGATTGTCGATCAGCATGGCATCCTGAAATATCCCGAGGGGACAGCCTGCGCGGAGGTGCTGAAAGCGGCCGCTTCGCGCGAAGGACTCGAGGAAGTCGGGAAGCCGGCGGACGAAGCGGTCAGCGGCGGCAAGACGATTTTCGCCGGGTTCGGGATCGGGTTCCTTTACCAGGCGGCGATGGGCGCATTCCGGATGTGGAAGGATACGCCGGAGAAAATTTTCGGCGCGCCCTTCAAGGCCGGATCGATTTCCGCCACGATCGAGCCGGCATTGTTAGGCGTGGGCTACATCATCGGCCCGCGGATCGCTTCCATCATGTGCGCGGGCGGCGTCCTCGCTTATCTCGTCCTCATCCCGGCGATCAAGTTTTTCGGCGAAGGCGCCACCGCGATCCTCGCCCCCGGCCTCATCCCGATCAGCCAGATGGGGCCGGATGATATTCGTGGAGCCTACGTGCTTTACATCGGCGCCGGAGCCGTCGCGGCGGGCGGGATTATCAGTTTGTTCCGGTCGCTTCCGACCATCTGGCACGGCTTGAAAGGCGGGCTGAGCGATCTGCGCGGCGGCAAAGCGCAGAGTGCCAACGCCCCGCGGACCGATCAGGATCTGTCGATGAAGTTCGTCATTGGCGGTTGCATAGCGCTCCTCCTCGTCATGATGGTCGTGCCGCAACTCCATCTGCAGTGGAACCTGCTCGGCGCGCTCCTCATCGTCGCGTTCGGTTTCCTCTTCGTCACTGTTTCCTCGCGCCTCACGGGCGAGATCGGTTCGTCTTCGAATCCGATTTCCGGCATGACGGTGGCGACGCTTCTCCTCACCTGCCTTGTCTTCCTTTTCATCGGCTGGACCGGACCGAAATATTTTGTCACTGCGCTTTCCATCGGCGGCATCGTCTGCATCGCATCCTCCAACGGCGGCACCACTTCGCAGGATTTGAAAACCGGTTTCCTCGTCGGCGCGACCCCGCGCTTGCAGCAGATCGCCATCCTCGCCGGCGCGCTCGCCTCCGCCCTCGTGCTCGGACCCATCCTGCTAAAATTGAATGATGCCTACACGGTTTACGTGCCGCCCACCAGTTTCCAGAAAATCGTTGCGGGCGCCACGCCGGCGCGGGTCCAGTCGGCCAACCTGCCGGCCTTCAGCGATCAATTAAAGCCCGACACCACCGGCAAATATCGCGTCCTGCACAACGAAAAAGGCGGCGTGAACTCGATCGTCCCCGGTCTCGAACCCGGCGATTATTTGGTCAACGAAACGGGCGAAGTCGTTTACAAAATGCAGCGCAACTTCCCGGCCGATCTGCGCGCACCGGCCGACGCCGAGCTCGGGCCGCCGGAGAGAATCAAAGGCGCGCAGGCGGCAACAAATCCGGAGAGTTATCGCGCCTGGCAGCGGATCGATCCGGCTGGCGGACCGGCGCAACGTTATCTCGTGAACGCGCAGGGTGAGGCCGTTTACCTGGTCGATCCGGGCATTAACGGAACCCATCACACCCGGCCGGACGGTTCCACGGTGGAAAAATTCGACGCGCCGAAGGCGACCCTGATGTCTTACATCATCAAGGGTATTCTGAGCCGGAAGCTACCCTGGGCGCTGGTGCTGTTAGGCGTGATGATCGCGATCGTGCTCGAGATGAGCGGCATTCCATCACTCGCCTTCGCGGTCGGCGTTTATCTGCCGCTCTCGTCTTCCAGCCCGATCTTCATCGGCGGCATGATTCGCTGGCTGGTCGATCGCTGGTTGCGCAAACAAAAATTCAAGGACCACGATCTCTCGACCGACGAATTGGTCGCGGAAGGCGACAAGAGCCCCGGAGTATTGCTCGCCTCGGGTTACATCGCGGGCGGCGCTCTCGCCGGCATCGTCATCGCTTTCATGGCCGGCGTCCCGCGCCTGGTCGGTATCCGGCGCCAGGTGGAAGAGTGGTCGACCGCGCACAATCCGTTTTTCGCCGGGGCGAATGCGGATCTGCTCGCGCTCGTTCCCTTCGCGGTCCTTTGCGTCATGCTTTACCTCGTCGGGCGCGATCTTCTGCTCGCGGGCCAGAAACGGAAAGCCTAACGAACGCGGCAAGTTAACTGAGCTGCGAAGAACGCAGCGCCCCGGAAGCAGTCCCTTCATTCGCTGCTCGCCACGGCCGCGAAACTGCATTTAACATCCCGGCCGCAAGATGGAGACCCTGACCGAAGAAGCGCCGCCGCCGAAAATCCCGCCAGTGGTGCGCCGTTTCTCGGCGCCGGTCCTGGGGGCGGTGGTGATTTTCCATCTCTTCTTCGGCGGGGTAGCGGCCATCTGGGTCGTCTCGAAATACAGTGCCGCGCGCAAACTTACCTTCAACGCCGGCCCAAAATCGCCTAACCCGAGCGAGCGCGCGCTCGAACATCGGGTCCAATTGCAAAAGAAAACCCAATCGGTCAGCGCCCCGCCCGCAGTGCCGAAACGCGTCCTCACCACCGGGGCGGCCAAAGTGACCCTGCCGCCCTTGCCGGAAATCAAAACGCCGGAGAGCGCGCCGCGCACCATGATGGGGGCGGGCGGGACAGGAAATGCCTTCGGCACGAGCGGCGCGACGTCGTTAGGCGGAGGCGGCGGCGGGAACGGCACCGCGATCAATTTCTTCGGCATCCGCGATGTCAGCACCAGCATCGTGATCATGATCGACGTTTCCGATTCGATGTTCACCCGCACCGGCGACGCCCAATACCCGAGCAAACTCGTCAAGCACGGCAAGGATCAAAATTTCCAGCTCATCCGGGACGAAGCGATCAAGCTGGTCGAAAGCCTCACTCCACAGACGCGCTTCGGGGTCGTGCGCTGGTCGGGTAGCGCCATTTCTTGGAAACCAGAGCTGGTTCCGGCCACGGATGAAAACAAGAAGGCAGCGATCGAACACATCCAGAATGAAGTCGATTACAAGACCGCCAAAGCGAAGGGCCGGCCGGGCGGAACCCGGCACGATTATGCCCTCGAGGAAGCGTTCCGGCTCAAGCCGGAGACGATTTATATGCTGACTGACGGCAACGCGACCGCCTCGAAACAGGGTGGTGGATTATCCCCCATCCCGCCGCAGGAGATCTACAAAGTGGCGGAGGAAGGCCAGAAGCTGCTACCGAAAAAGGCCAAGGTGCACCTCATCTACTACCTCAACGGCAAAGAGAAATCCGACGAGGTCGACATGCTCCGCGGGCTGGCGAGCCGGAACAGCGGCAAGTTTCAAAAGGTCGAAGCCAAAGGGCGCTCGAAGAAGTAAACGCAGTCGCCCGGCGTTACTAGTTAGACTCAAATTCTTCCATCGGGGGACAGGTGCAGAAGAGATTGCGATCGCCGTAGACGCTGTCGATCCGCGCGACGGACGGCCAGAATTTCTGCTGGCGGGTCCAAATCGCCGGCCAGGCCGCCTGCTCGCGAGAATAAGGATGCTCCCACGTGTCTGCGGTCACTTGCTCGGCGGTGTGCGGTGCGTTTTTGAGCAGGTTGTTTTTTCGATCCGCGCCATCCGCCCCGATCGCGTCGATCTCCGATCGGATCGCGATCATCGCTTCACAGAAACGATCGAGCTCATGCGTTGGCTCGCTCTCGGTTGGCTCGATCATCATCGTGCCGGGCACCGGCCAGGAAACAGTTGGCGCGTGGAAGCCGTAATCCATTAAACGCTTGGCCACGTCTTCGACTTCGACCCCGGCGCTTTTGCACGGGCGCAGATCGAGAATGCATTCGTGTGCGACCAGGCCGTTCTTGCCTTTGAACAGGACTGGGAAATGCGGGTCGAGCCGTTTCGCGATGTAGTTAGCGTTCAGGATCGCAACCGTCGTTGCTTTCGTTAGGCCAGCGCCGCCCATCATCCGGATGTACATCCAGGAAATGGTCAGGATGCTGGCGCTGCCGTAAGGCGCGGCCGCGACCGGCCCGGCCGAGTTCTTGGTTCCTGGTGGCTGGTTAATGGTGGGGAAGCCGGGGAGAAACTTCGCGAGATGTTCGGTCACGCCGATCGGACCCACTCCGGGTCCGCCGCCGCCATGCGGAATGCAAAAAGTCTTGTGCAGATTGAGATGGCAAACATCCGCGCCGATGTCGCCCGGCCGGCAGAGACCGACCTGCGCGTTCATGTTCGCGCCATCCATGTAAACCTGGCCGCCGTACTCGTGCACGCAGTCGCAGATTTGGCGGATGGTGGTTTCGAAAACTCCGTGAGTCGACGGGTAGGTGACCATCAAAGCGGCCAGATCTTTGCTGTGCGCATCGGCCTTGGCCCGCAAGTCATCCAAATCGATATCGCCGTCCTCGAGACAACGGACCGGGACGACCTTGAAACCGGCCATAACGGCGCTGGCGGGGTTGGTTCCGTGGGCGGAAGTGGGAATGATGCAGACGTTGCGATGGGACTCGCCGCGGGCGGCATGATAGGCGCGAATCGCGAGGAGGCCGGCGTATTCGCCCTGCGAGCCGGCGTTAGGCTGCAAGGAAACGGCCGCGAATCCGGTGATCTCGGCCAGCCAGCTTTCGAGCTGGTCGCACATCGCGCGATAGCCCGCGGTCTGGTCGTTAGGCGCAAAGGGATGGAGGCGGGAAAACTCCGGCCACGAGACCGGAAACATCTCTGCGGTCGCATTCAACTTCATCGTGCAGGAGCCGAGGGGGATCATGGAATGACAAAGCGAAAGATCGCGCGCTTCCAGCCGCCGCAGGTAGCGCAACATCTCGGTCTCGCTGTGATGGGTGTTGAAGACCGGGTGGGTCAGGTAGGTGGAGGTCCGATTCGCGATGCTCGATTTCCGACAGGCCGGCATCGAGCCAGGAAGAAGAGCGCGGTTTTCGCTGAAGATGGCGAGGAGATTCTCCACGTCGTTAGGCGTGGTCGCTTCATCGAGCGAAATCCCGATCCGATAAGGTCCCAGGACACGCAGGTTGCAATTCCGCTGCAGGGCGCGGCTAATAAACTCGCCGCTCAGCCGTTTGCCGAGGTCGACGCAGATGGTGTCGAAAAAATGCTCGTGCACGAGACCGTAACCAAGTTGCTCGAGGCTTTCCGCGAGGCGGCAGGTGAGATCGTGCACGCGCCGGGCGATGCGCCGCAATCCATCCGGGCCATGATAAACGGCGTACATCGAGGCCATCACCGCGAGGAGGACCTGCGCTGTGCAGATGTTGCTCGTCGCCTTGTCGCGACGGATGTGCTGCTCGCGAGTCTGCAATGCCAGTCGATAGGCTGGGCGGCCGGCGGCATCGTGCGAAACGCCCACCAAACGCCCGGGCATATGACGCTTGTATTGATCGCGAGTCGCAAGATAAGCGGCGTGCGGACCGCCCCCGCCTAACGGCACCCCGAAACGCTGCGTGGTGCCGACGGCAACATCCGCGCCCATTTCGCCCGGCGGACGGATGAGGGTGAGCGCGAGAATATCGGCTGCTACGATGGCGAGCGCGCCGGCTTCATGCGCGGATTTGATGAATGGCCCGTAGTCGATGACCGCGCCGTCCGTGGTCGGATATTGCAGGAGCGCACCGAAGACCTGATCAGTAAACGAAAAGGTGGCGTGATTTCCGACCGTGACCCTGATGCCTAACGGCTGGGCGCGCGTTTCCACGACTTCGATCGTCTGCGGATGGCAACTTTCCGAGACGAAAAACGTGTCCCGTCCGCCGACGACCGCGTGACAGAGCGCCATCGCCTCGGCCGCGGCGGTCGCTTCGTCGAGGAGCGACGCGTTCGCGATGTCGAGCGCGGTCAGGTCGGTGATCATCGTCTGGAAATTTAGCAGCGCCTCGAGCCGGCCCTGTGCGATCTCGGCCTGGTAAGGCGTGTAGGCGGTGTACCAGCCGGGGTTTTCAAGGATGTTGCGCTGGATGACCGGCGGCACGACGCAATCTGAATAGCCGGCGCCGATGAAGTTGCGCACGACCTTGTTTTGCTGCGCGATGGCGCGCAATTCCGCGAGCGCTTCCTGTTCCGATTTCCCGGAGGGCAGGTCGAGCGCTTTCGTTAGGCGAATGTTCTTCGGAACGGTGGCATCGATCAAGGCGCCGAGGTTTTCGAAACCGACGGCGCTCAGCATCCTGCTGATTTCGTCCTCGTCAGGGCCGATGTGGCGGGCGACGAAGCGGCTTAGTTCTTCAGCCTGGTCGCGGTCCGGTGCGGATGATTTCTCGACCTGGGGAGAGGCATTTTTTTTCAGCACCTGAGTCTCGACCGAATCCATGTCGAACCCTACGAGGGAACGTTTCTGATTCAAGACGGGGGAGGCGCAGGCCACGCGCACTTGTCATCCCGACCCGGCGTGGCGCGGGGAGCCGTAACGCAGGCCGCGCAGCGGGCGAGGCCGGGCTTTCAAACCTCGCAATTGCAATCTGTGTCTGCGGATCAAGCGAAGGCGTCTCTTGCAATAGCGAGGTCCCTCGCCGTCTTTCGGCGACTCGGGATGACAAGGCGAGGCTCTACTCGGAAACAGACGTCCTAACTCCGCGCTCGTGGAGACGGGTGAGCACTTGTTCGAGATGGGCGCGGTCGCGCGTTTCGACGGTGCAAAGGACGTTCACGGCCGAGACGTCGGAGCTGGCGAAGGCGCGGTCGTGCACGACCTGCTTGATGCTCGCGCCGACCGCGGCGATCTGCGCCGTGAGATCGGCCAGGCCGCCGGGACGATCGCTGATCACCGCGGTAAAGCGGGAGAGTCGACCATCCGCGACGAGGCCGCGCTCGATCACGCGGCTGAGGACGTTGGGATCTATGTTGCCGCCGCAAAGCAAAAGGACGACGCGCTTGCCGGCCAGCTCGGGCAGTTGACCGGAAAGACAGGCCGCCAGCGGCGTGGCGGCGGCGCCTTCGACCACGCCTTTTTCCAATTCCACGATGCGCAAAATGGCGAGCGCGATCTGTTCCTCCGTCACGAGCACGTTTTTGTCGGTATGCTGGCGCGCAATCTTGAAGGCGTTGCTGCCCACCTGGGCAATCGCGAGACCGTCGGCGAGCGTCGGCCGCATCTCGGTCCGCACCGGTTTGCCCGCCTTGAGCGCAGCGTCGAAACTGGCTACGTAGTCTCCTTCCACCGCGATGATTTTTACTGCCGGCTTGAGCGTCTTCACGGCCAGCGAAACGCCGGCGAGCAGTCCGCCGCCGCCCACCGGGACGATGACCGCATCGAGATTTGGAACTTGCGCGACGATCTCAAGCCCAGCCGTGCCTTGCCCGGCGATGATGGCCGGGTCGTCGTAGCCGTCGATGTAGGCATAGCCTTTCTCGGCCGCGATCTCATGAGCGCGCGCTTTAGCCTCGGCAAAATCCTTTCCCTCAAGCACGACGGTAGCGCCGAGCTTCTGGCAGTTGTTGATCTTGATCAGGGGCGCAAACTTTGGCATCACGACTGTGGCCGGCACGCCTAACAATCGCCCCTGGTAAGCGAGGGCCTGCGCATGGTTGCCGGCCGAGGCCGCGATAACCCCTTTCTTTTTTTGCTCGCCGGAGAGTTGAACGAGCGCGTTATGCGCGCTCCGTTCCTTGAAGCTCCCGGTGCGCTGCAGGTTGTCGAGCTTGCAGTAAATTTCCATCCCGGTCAGCTCGCTCAGAGGAATGGAAATCGGGCAGGGCGATTGGTAGACCGCGCCTTTAATGCGCCCGGCGGCTGCCTCGATGTCTTGGAAGGTCGTCAGAGGATAAGGCTGATTGGGCGGAGCCTATCTCCATCCAATCCCCGCCATCAACCTCCGAAAGCCAGCGGGAGTCAACCGGCCGTCTCGCCGTCGAGCACCGCCCGCACCTTGCTGGCGAGTTCGTCGGCCGTGAAAGGCTTGGCCAGGAAGTTCATCCCCGGCTCGCGGCGATCGTGCGGGTGCAACGATTCCTCGAGGTAACCGGAGATGAAGATCACCTTGGTCCGCGGGCTTTCGCCTTGCAGCCAGTCGGCGAAGAGCCGGCCGCTCATCTCCGGCATGACCATGTCGGTCAGCACGAGATCAATCTGCTTCGGACCCCGCTCCACAATCAGGCGTTTGGCGTCGTCGCCGCGTGCGGCCTCCACCACGTCGTAGCCGAGCTTGCGCAGGACGCGAACGGAGAGATGGCGCACGCCCACTTCGTCTTCGAGGACGAGAACCGTTTCGGTGCCGGTCAGAAGTTTTCGCTGATCCGGTTTGCGGTAACCGGCCGGAGGCGGCACAACCCGCGGGAGCAAGAGATGGAAGATGGTGCCGCGGCCTTCCTCGCTCTCGGCGTAAATGTGGCCGCCGCTCTGCCGGATAATGCCGTAACTGGTCGCCAACCCGAGGCCGCTACTGTGAGCCTCGCGCTTGGTGGTAAAGAAAGGCTCGAAGAGCCGCGCTTTGACTTTGTCGCTCATTCCGCAGCCGTTGTCGGCCAGCGAAATCGAGACGTACTCGCCAGGCGCGAGATCCGTCCCGAGGACAGGCGGAAGTGTTTTCTCCGTGACCTCCAGGACGCCGGTCTCAATCGTGAGGCGACCGCCCTTCGGCATCGCATCGCGGGCATTGACGGCGAGGTTCAGGATGATCTGAGTAAGCTGGCCGGCGTCGACTTTGATGTGCGCACCTTGGGGCAAATGATGAAGTTGGCAGACGGTCGAGATGTTATCGCCGAGAAGGCGCAGGAGGGAGCGATCGAGATTGTTGATCAGGGTGTTGACCTCGACCACGGTCGGTTCGAGAGACTGGCGCCGGCTGAAGGCGAGGAGTTGATTGGTGAGGTCGGAAGCCCGCCCCGCCGCCTCGCGAATTTCTTTGATCTGGCTGGCAATCTGGCCTTTGACCCCGGTCTCGGTGAGGAGCAGATCGCTGTAGCCGAGAATGGTGGTGAGAAAGTTGTTGAAATCGTGCGCTACCCCGCCGGCCAGTTGGCCGAACGCTTCCATGCGCTGGGAACGGCAGTCCTGGGCCTGTAATTCTTTCCGCATGGTCACATCCATCAAAGGACCAGCCATCCGCACGACCGTGCCGTTGTCGTCGCGAAAGAGGAGGGCACGATCGAGAATGTGCCGATAATCGCCATCGGCCGCCAGCAAACGGTACTCGCCCGACCAGCGATCGGCCTTGCTTGCGAAAGTCTCACGCAGGCTTGCCTGCACTCGCGGAAAGTCGTCGGGGTGAATCCGCTGCCACCAGAAAGCGACTTTCTGGTTCTCCGCCGTCGGCGAAAACCCGAGCAGCTCAAGCAGGCCGTGCGGCCAGCCAAGCGCGCCGGTGTTTACATTCCAATCCCGAAACGCATCCTGCGTCGCCCGAGCAGCGATCTCAAAATAATTCGCGTGCGCTGGCGAAGGGTTTTGGAGGAGTGATTCGGATTGATTCTGCGAATCGTTTTCATGCGTTTTCCCCTTCGAGTCTGATGTGGATTTTATGATTGCTGTAGCCATTCGGCAATACGACCGCAGCCGCGTTATTGAGGTAGCTAGATCCGTGCCCGGATCTTGGCGTCAGAAGACCTGAATTTTCTTGCCTTTTCGTGTCCCCGAAAATATGGCTGCGCTCGAGATGTCCGCCGATCCCAGCCGTCCTTTACAGAATCAAAAAGCGCTCGTGACGGGGGGCAGCTCCGGGATCGGCGAAGGCTGCGCGCTCGCCCTCGGGGCCGCCGGAGCAGCGGTGGTGGTGAATTACCATTCCCATCCCGACGAAGCCGCCGGCGTCGTCGCGGCGATTCACGAAAGCGGCAGCGAAGCGATCGCGATCAAGGCCGACGTAAGCAACGAAGCGCAAGTGCAGGCCATGTTTGCCCAGGCTGTGGAGCACTTCGGCACCCTCGACATTCTGGTTAACAACGCCGGGATGCAGCAGGACGCGCCTTTTCACGAGATGACGCTCAAACAATGGGAGCGCGTGATCAGCGTCAACCTGACCGGACAATTCCTCTGCGCGCGTGAAGCGGTGCGGGAATATCTGCGCCGCGGCGTCGTGCCGGAGGTCTCGCGCGCGGCGGGGAAAATCATCTGCATGAGCTCGGTCCACGAGGTCATTCCGTGGGCCGGTCACGTCAACTACGCCGCCTCGAAGGGCGGCATCATGCAGTTGATGAAAAGCATGGCGCAGGAATTGGCGCCGCAAAAGATCCGGGTCAACAGCGTCGCGCCGGGTGCGATCAAGACCCCGATGAACCGCGCAGCGTGGGAAACGCCGGAAGCGGTGGCCGCGTTGCTGAAGTTGATTCCGGACGGCCGGATCGGTGAGCCGGAAGACATTGCGCGAGCGGTTGTCTGGCTGGCCTCCGATCAATCGGATTACATCACCGGCACCACTATTTTCGTCGACGGCGGGATGACGCTTTACCCCGGTTTCGCCTCCGGCGGGTAGTTGTAGCTGTAGCCGGGGGCGTTGACCCCGGCTGGGACAACCGCCGATTTTGCAAAACCGCACCGACAACGGTTGCCGGCGTCAGCGGTCCCGGCTACAACACCAGCAATGACTTTTACGGTGCGGGAGCTGGCCGAATTAACCGCCGGCAGATGGCACGGCGACGCCGGCCTCACGATCACGGGCGCAGCTTCCCTGGCCGAGGCGACGACGAGCGAGATCACTTTCTACGGTAACCCGCGCTACCTGGCGGCTTTTCGCAAAACGCGCGCGGCGGCCGCTTTCGTTCCGGAAGATTTCGACGAACAGATCGTCCACGCGCAGATCCGGGTCACCAATCCCACCAAGGCCTTCGAGCAGGTGGTGATGAAATTCGCCCCCCAGCCGATCATCCATCCGGCGGGCATCCATCCGACCGCGGTGATCGCACCCGAGGCGTCGTTAGGTGAAAATGTTTCGGTCGGCGCCTACGCAGTGGTGGAGCCGGGCGGGCAAATTGGTGCGGGTAGCCGCCTCGGCGCGCACAGTTACATTGGGCACGAATCCATCCTCGGCGCGAATTGCCTCATTTACCCCAACGTGACCGTGCGCGAGCGCTGCCTGATCGGCGAACGCGTCATCATTCACAGCGGCACCGTCATCGGCTCGGATGGATTCGGCTTTGAAATGGCGGCGGGCGGACACAAAAAAGTGCCGCAGATCG
>JALYOR010000265.1 GCA_030856765.1 Verrucomicrobiota bacterium
GGTCGTGACACCCAGGAATCGACCGGTGGGCAGCAACTCGTCAATCGCCAGACCGCGCTCGACTTTCTCAAAGATCAGGGCGTTCCCTTTCCCACGGGAGCCAGCGCTAATTTTCTTCCTCAGAGCAGCCGTTTGATCGTGCGCAACACGGCAGAAAATCTCGAGCTGGTCGACGCCCTCGTTGAGCAGGCCAATGTCGCTGGGCCTAAGCAGGTCGAGATCGAAGCGAAATTCGTTGAGATCACTCAGAACAATCTGAAGGAACTCGGCTTCGACTGGTTGCTCGGCCAATTCAACGTTCCCGGCTCCAATCGTGTCTTTGGTGGCGGCGGCACCTCCGGCACCGGCCAGGCGACTAACCCTAACGACTTTCCTTTTGTCCCGCCGGGCGGCCAGCCAGTCGGTGGTTTTCCCGTCACCGGCGGTAATCGCAGCGGCCAGCTCGCCATCACAGCCAACGCCCTTGATGCCCTCCTCTTCGGGATTCCCGGAGCCAGTTCGCTCGCACCCGGCATCTTTGGCCTGAGTGGCGTTTTCACTGATCCGCAATTCCAAGTCGTCGTGAGGGCACTTAACCAGAAAAAAGGCGTCGACCTCCTTTCTGCCCCGCGGGTCACGACCAAGAGCGGCCAGCGCGCGGTGATCGAGATCGTGCGCGAATTCCGTTACCCGACGCAGTTCGACCCGCCGAAAATTCCCGATCGCACTGACTCCGGCGTGGTGGTGAGCGGCGCGGGCGGTCTCACCGGGGCGACTTCGGGCGCCTTCCCGGTCACGCCGACCACGCCGACGGGCTTCGAAACTCGCAATACCGGCGTGACTCTGGAGGTGGAACCCGTGGTGGGACCGGATGGAGTCACGATCGACCTCAACCTCGTTCCGCAGGTGGTCGAGTTCGAAGGCTTCATCAACTACGGCAGTCCGATCCAATCCGTCTCGGTCAACGCGCTTGGCATTTCCCAAAGCTTCGTCCTCACGCCTAACGTCATCAATCAGCCGATCTTCAACTCCCGCAAAATCACGACCAGCGTGAGTGTGTGGGACGGCCAGACTGTGGTCCTCGGCGGCCTGATGCGCGAAGACGTGCAGAAGACTGAAGATCGCACCCCGATCATTGGAGATATTCCGCTCGTCGGCCGTCTCTTCCGCACCAACACCGAGCAACACATCAAGCGCAACCTGGTCATCTTCGTCACCGCCCGTCTCGTGAATCCCGCTGGTCAGCCGATCAACTCGCTCGAGGAAGAGGAAGAGATCGAAACCGTGACGCAAATCGAGCCGCCGGTCCTGCCCCAGGTTCCTTACTACAAGAAGTAGGGAAGCCAGCCGTTTGAGCTGTTGGCGGCTCGGGAAACGTTTCTCGTGGCGGGAGAGTTCCATGCGATGTCTCAGCGGATCAGGGAATCGGAGTCTGACGTTGTAGCCGGGGACGCCGTCCCCGGTCGCTCGCAGAAAAATCGCTGACTCACCGAGTGCGCCCCACGTAACCTCCGGCCTTCGGTTCCGGCGCGGCCTTGGAAACGCTCGGCCGGGGACAGCGTCCCCGGCTACAGCGCTGCGGGCTGGGCCTCGTTAGGCCGGACAAATTATTTGCACATTTTTGGCCCGTTGAGTTGACGAAGAAGGCGCAATTCCTTTAGAAGCGGCTGTCCCTTTTGTGTCCAAGTCCCGCACTGTCATCGGAATAACCGGAGGTATTTCCACCGGCAAATCCACCTTCGCCCACCGCCTGCACGAGTTGACCGGCGCGCAACTCTTCGACGCCGATCGTGCGGCGCGCGAATTGGCGGACGAAGATCCGGAGGTCCGCCGGTTGCTGAGGAAGGAATTTGGGGCGGAGATTTTTTCCGGCGATGGCATGTTGAATCGCGCCGCACTTCGGGTGATAGTCTTCGCCGACTCGGAAAAGAAGCGCGCGCTCGAGAATATCCTCCACCCGCGCATCCGCCGGCAGTGGGCTACTGCAGCGGAAGTCAGTCGCCAATCCGGCACCCTTTTCCTGGCCGATATCCCACTTCTCTATGAAACCGAAGGTGAATCTTTATGCGACCGCGTGATCGTGGTGGCGTGCTCGCAAGAACTACAGCTGCAACGGCTGATCTGGCGCGCCCACCTCTCTTCCGCTGCCGCGCTGGCCATGATTGAATCCCAAATGTCACTCCCAAAGAAAATCTCCCGGGCCGATCACCTCGTCTGGAACAACGGACCGCTCAAGGCCCTCGAGTCCCAAGCCGGAATCCTCGCCCAAAGCCTGGTTTTGCCCTGATGGACGAACCGAATTTTAGCCCCGACCCCGGTTCCACCGCCGTTTCCGTGGCGGCCCAGCCTAACGAACCCTCCGTGGAACTCTTCGACCTGGAGGAGCTGCAGGATTTAAGCCCGGCTGCCTTGCAGGAATTGTTCGCCCGCTTCGAACTCTCGGCGCAACCGGGCCGGACGCGGCATCAGCTCCTGGTCGATTTCATCCGCCACGCGGTCCGGCGCGGTCAGGTTGTCCGAACGGGTGGATTTCTCGAATTGCCTAACGATGGTCCGGCGGTTTTGCGTTCGCCTCGCCTCAACTTCCTGCCCCTGCCGGAGGATGTCGGGGTGCCTCATCACCTCATTCGTCATTTCGGGCTCCGCCCCGGCCAGGCTCTCTCCGGCACGATCCGGCTTCCGCGCGAGCGCGAGAAATCGCTCATGCTCGATCACCTCATCTCGATCGAGGATCAGCCGACCGACGAGTGGGTGGCGCCGACCGCGTTCGATAATCTGACCCCGCTTTTCCCGGAGGGCCGGATCATTTTGGAGAACGATTCCGAAGATTCCGTCTGCGTCCGCGCGGTGGATCTGCTCACGCCGCTCGGGCGCGGGCAGCGCGGCCTGATCGTGGCCCCGCCGCGGGTAGGAAAGACGATCCTGCTTAAACAGATTGCGAAAGCGATTCAGATGAATCACCCCGACATCGTCCTCATCATCCTGCTGGTCGACGAGCGTCCGGAGGAAGTGACCGATCTAGAGCGCGAAGTCGGTTGCCAGATTTACAGCTCCACCTTCGACGAACCTCCCACCCGCCACGTGCAGGTGGCCGAGTTGGTGAGTGAGCGGGCCAAGCGGCTGGTCGAGCAGAAAAAGGATGTGGTCCTCTTGCTCGACAGCATCACGCGTCTCGCGCGCGGCTATAATTCGCTCGTCAAAGGGAAAGGCCGCACCATGTCCGGCGGCGTGGAATCGAAAGCGCTGCTCAAGCCGAAGCGCTTTTTCGGCGCGGCCCGCAATGTCGAGGAAGGCGGTAGCCTAACGATTTTGGCCACCGCCTTGGTCGATACCGGCAGCCGGATGGACGAAGTCATTTTCGAGGAGTTCAAGGGGACCGGTAACATGGAGCTGCATCTGGACCGGTCGCTGGTCGAGAAGCGGCTTTATCCCGCCATCCACATCCTGCAATCCGGCACCCGCCGCGAAGATTTGCTTTATCATCCGGAGGAGTGGGAGCGCGTGCAGCTCCTGCGCAAGACGATGGCCGCGCTCCCGCCGCTCGAGGCGATGGAGATGCTGATCAAGAACCTGCACGCGACCAATTCCAACGCCGAGTTGTTGCTGGCGGGCCTCCGGTGATCTCCTCCGATTCTCAACTCGCGGAGATTCTTCCGCGGCTCCGGCAATTCCCGCGGGTCGCCGTCGATACGGAGGCCGACAGTCTGCACTGCTATTTCGAAAAGCTTTGCCTGATCCAGCTCACCTTTGATGGCGAAGATATTCTGGTCGATCCGTTGAGCGGCAAGATCGACCTGCAGCCGCTCTGCACCGCACTTTCCGAGCGCCAGATCGTGCTGCAGGGAATGGATTTCGATCTCCGCCTCCTGCGCCGCGCGTTTGATCTGCCGGTGCAGGAAGTCTTCGACACCGTGATCGCCTCGCGCATGATCGGGTTGCGCGAATTCAGCCTCGCGGCGCTGGTGCAGCAATATTTCGACGTCACCCTGGCGAAAGGATCGCAGAAGGCCAACTGGGCGCGCCGGCCGCTGCCGCCGACGATGGAAACCTACGCCAAAAACGACACCCATTTCCTCTTGCCGCTGGCGGCCAAAATGGAGGAGCAGATGAGCGATCTCGGCCGCCTTGAATGGTTTCGGCAATCGTGCCAGCGCGCGCTCGAGCAGACGCTTGTCTCGCGGGAGCGAGATCCCGAGGAAGCGTGGCGCATTACCGGCAGCGGCACGCTGCCCCCGCGAGAGGGCGCGGTCCTGCGCGCGATCTGGCGCTGGCGCGATGGGGAAGCGCGGCAGGCCGACCGGCCGTCGTTCCACATATTGCAGAACAGCGCGATGCTCGATTCGGCCAAAGCGTTTGCGGCCGGGGACATACCGGAGTTTCCGCATCTCTCCGACCGTCGCCGGCGCGGATTCCTCGCGGCCGCGCAGGAAGCGCTCGAACTTCCTGAATCGGCCTGGCCGCAGCGTCCCCCGCGCGGGACGCGGACCCGCACCCCTGGATTCGACAAGAAGGTGGAAGAGCTGCGCCGCCGTCGTGATCAGCACGCGAAGGAATTGGCGCTGGATCCCGCCTTTATCGCGCCTCGCAGCGCGCTGGAAGGAATCGCGGCCGATCCTTCGCGCTGCCAGACGCTGCTCGTCCAGTGGCAGCGTGATTTGCTCGGGCTGTAGCCGGGGACGCTGTCCCCGAAAATCCAGCTGTCGCTGTTTAACAGGCGGGGGTCAGCGCCTCCGGCTACAACTATTGAGCGGGGAGCAGTTCCTCGCGCGGCGCCGGATTGGGCGGTGTTTGCTTCTGCTGCAGCGAATTATAGGGGCCGACATCTTCGCTTGGATTGTAGAGATCGCGGCGGTTCGACAGGGTCGTGCAAGAAGCGACACCGACCGCGAGTAAGCAAAGGAGCAGCAGAGATTTCACGCCGGCATCGAATCAGAAGGACTGGGGGGTGTCAATCCAGCCGAGAAACCGATTGCGCCCTGGCCTGCTTCGCGGGAAGTTTCCGCTCCGTCAGGGGCTATGGACTGAGGACTAACGAACCCCGCCAGGGCAGGAATGCAGCAACGGTAGTCTGATCCTCTTTGCCGTAGTCCTCTGGCGGTCTCTTTTGCCAGCGTCCCGCGCCCGAATCGGTGCACCGGCTGCGATGAAAGTTCTCAAGACAAAAACGACCCGCTTTACCGCGATGGTTGAGGAATGCGGTCGGCCTGAGGTTTACACCGTCTGGTTGCCGCCGGCGCAAGATCAGAAACTCAAAAAGAAGATCGAATCGAATCACATCATGACCATCCAACGGTCGAACGCCGGTTCGGAGTTTGGCAGCGTCGGATTTTTGGCGAGGAAGAACTCGATCCATCTCCAGTTCCCGAAATCCTTGAAGCGCCATACGGATGAGCGGATCGTGGGGATCAAATGGGAGCTGGTGAAAAAATAGTGGTGTCTTTGCCTAACGAAGAGGTGAAGGCGGGGCTGTCGCCCGAGGAAAGTCGTCGTTATTCCCGTCACATCATGCTGCCCGAGATCGGGGTGGCGGGACAGGAAAAGCTGAAAGCGGCGCGGGTGCTTTGCCTGGGTGCGGGCGGACTGGGCTCGCCAGCAGCTCTTTACCTGGCGGCCGCGGGCGTAGGGACGATTGGGCTGGTGGATCACGATGAAGTCGCGCTCTCGAATCTTCATCGTCAGCTTCTCCACGGGACAAAAGATGTCGGTCGTCCGAAAACGGAATCGGCGCGTGCGCGCCTCGCTGACATCAATCCGCATGTCGAAGTACGGCTGCATCCGTGTCGCTTTGAGAGTGGCAATGCGGAGGAAATTCTGCGCGATTACGATCTGATCGTGGATGGGACGGACAACTTTGCCACGCGTTATCTTTCCAACGATGTCGCGGTCTTTGCGGGCAAGCCTAACGTCTACGGATCGATTTTCCGTTTCGACGGGCAGACGACCGTCTTCGCCCCGCATTTGGGCGGGCCCTGTTACCGCTGCCTCTTTCCCGAGCCGCCGCCGCCGGGCGAAGTGCCGAGCTGTGCGGAGGCCGGCGTGCTCGGTGTGCTGCCAGGGATTGTCGGCACGATGCAGGCGACGGAAGCGCTCAAGCTGATTCTCGGGATTGGGGAGTCGCTGATCGGTCGGATGATCCACTTCGACGCGCTGAAGATGAAATTCCGCGAGTTCAACTTGCGCCGCGAGCCGGAGTGCCCGGTCTGCGGTGATCATCCCACGATCACCGCCCCGATCGATTACGAACAGTTTTGCCAGGGTGTCCCCGACCTGACCGCGGCCGTGCCACAAGCGTCAGTCCGCGACCTGGAAGCACGGATGAAATCAGGCCAGCCGATGACTCTGCTCGACGTGCGCGAGCCTTTCGAGTTCGAGCTGGCGCGGATTGAAGGGGCGAACCTGATTCCGTTAGGCGAATTGCCGGGGCGCTGGCGCGAGCTCGATCGGAAAAAAGAAATCTTCGTCCTTTGCCACAGCGGGGTGCGAAGCGAGCGGGCGGCGGAGTTTCTGCGCTCGGCCGGCTTTCCAAAGGTTGCGAATGTGGCCGGCGGCATCGATGCGTGGTCGGAAGAAATCGATCCTGATGTCCCGCGTTATTAATCTGCCTGCCCGAGTGAAACAATGGGCGCTGTTTTGGATTTCGTTAGGCGTGCTCGCCGGTTGCAACCGGATGATCATCCCGCGTCAGGTGCAGCAGAACCGGGACGCGGATGCGAAAGCGGCCGAAGGCAGCTACGCCGAAGCGATTAATCTCTACGAAGCGGCGCTCGACGGAAGCGCGGGCTCGGCCGACGTGCACTACAAGCTCGCGCTCATCTACGACGACAAGATGAATGATCCGCTCAATGCGCTGCATCACTTCAAGCGTTTCCTCGCGCTGGAGCCGAGCGGGAAACGCGCCCAGGAGGTGAAAAGCTTCATGAAGCGCGATCAACTCAATTTACTCACCAACCTGACCGGCGACTCGATGGTCCCGCGGGCCGAGGCGATGCGGCTGCGGAACGAAAACCTGAATCTCCGCAAACAGGTGGAGGAACGTTGGGCTGAGAACAAAGCGGCCGCCTCGGCGGAGAAAGTATCGGCGCGCAGCCGCCCGAAGCCACGCGAGAAGATTAAGCGCACCGGAAAAGAGCGCACCTACACCGTGCAACGGGGCGACACGCTCGCCTCCATTTCGCGCAAGTTTTATAAACGTTCGGAGCGCTGGCAGCGAATTCTGGACGCTAACTCCGATCAGCTCTCCAAACCGGGCGACTTGCGACCGGGCCAGACGCTCGTCATCCCCTAGGGAGCGAATCCTGCCGAGATCGAATTTGCTCGCGCCGAGATACGGCAGGAAACCCCGCCGATTTCGTTTTATCTTTGTGGGCACCGTATTTGTATGAAGGCCATTGAACGAATTGCACCCGAAGTCGGCTGGCAGCCGGTTAGTTTTGTCAACGCCTACTGCGTAGGTCATCCCGGCGGACCATGGGCCTTAATCGACTCCGGCCTGCCGGGTCGAGCCGAGCAGATCTTCGAAGCCGCCGAGGCCCGCTTCGGCGCCGGTTCACCTCCGGCAGCGATTTATTTGACCCACGGTCATTTCGATCACGCCGGCTCGGCGCTGGAACTGGCGGAGCGATGGGATGTGCCCATCTTCGCCCACCGAATGGAGCTGCCTTACCTGACGGGCCGTTCCGATTATCCGCCGCCCGATCCGACCATCGGCGGCGCCATCGCTTTTCTCTCGCGCTTCATGCCGTATCGGGAACGCGACCTGGGCGAGCGTGTGCGCGAATTGCCCTCGGGTGAATTGCCCGGCCTCGAAGACTGGGAGTGGATCGCGACGCCGGGTCATTCGCCCGGACACGTTTCCTATTTTCGGCGCGCCGATCGAGTGCTGCTGGCGGGCGACGCCTTCGCGACGATGAACATGGATTCGTGGTTGGGGTTGACCAGTGGGAGGAAGCAGCTTGCGCGAGCGGGCGCTCCCTTCAACATGGATTGGCGCGCGACGCGGGAATCAGTGGAACGTCTGGCAGAACTGCGGCCAAACGTGGCCGGCTGCGGCCATGGCATTCCGATGGCCAACAGCGCGCTTCCAGAACGGTTGGAACGGCTGGCGCGCAATTTTCGTTCGCCGCGGCGCGGGCGCTATGTCGAAACGGCGGCGGTGGTGGATGAAAGCGGAGTGCTGGCCTTGCCCCCCGCGCCGTTCGATCCTGTCCCGCTGGCGACGGCCGGCGCCTTGCTCGTGGCCGGGATCGCGTTGGGATCCGGTTACGTCGAAGATCGCCTGAGCGATTAGCGCAACCTAACGAAGAGGACGCAATGGGAGCCCGGTCTGCGACCGGTGAATCTGTGCAATACGCGTCGTCGGCCAGGCCCTGGCTTCGCCAGTCGTAGACCGCCGTTACAGGGAAGAGCTTTAGGGCAATTGGGCCGGGCCCCGGCCGTCGGGAATCAGACTAGCGCGGTCCAGTTCGGGAATGAAGCGTGGGGGTCGCTTTGTCACATCGCCGGCGGCGTTGGTGGGACGAGCAAGGGAGGAACGAGTGTTTTCATCCCTGCTTTGGCCATTGCCCTGCGTGACCTGATTGACCAGGGCCAGAAGTTGGTCGGAATCGGAGACCCGCGCGACTGGAAAGCGACGGAGATCACGGATCGCTCCTGGCTGACGCGAGTCCGATGCGCCGGTACGGCTTGTCTGTTCCGCAGCCTGCGGCGATTCACCGCCCGCTTGGGGACTGAAGGGCGGCGCCTGATCGAACGGCTGAGTGGCCGCGCCATTGCCAGCGAAGGTGCCGGTGGTGTTTCCGTTGCCGCCAGAGCCGGTGTAGTTCGGCACATCCGTGAAGACGGAGGCATTGATCCCATCATTGCCGGTGATGGTGACCACGACACCGTCGTTAATGGTGACGGTTCTACCCGCGATAACCACGCTGCTGTTGGTGCTATTGAGAGTGGAGTTGGAAACGAAATTGATGACTCCGTTACTTCCGGTGGCGTAAAGTTCGAGCAGGGTGTCAGCCGAGATGCTGCCGCCGCCGATCGTTAGGCTGCCGTTGTCGCCGAAGGCACCAATTTTGATTATGTCGGCATGCATGGCCGCGGTATTGATGGTGATGCCGCCATCGATGCTGTTGATGGTGGAAAGCAGGGTACCGCCCACTTCGTAGCTGCCGCCTTCGAGATCGATCGAGGCAGATGAATTCGTCCCGGAGGGAGCGACGTCTATGCTCACCGTCGCATCGTTGGTTATGGTGACGGTGTCACTCACGTTCATTGCGATCGATGCGCCGGCCCCGACCGAGCCGCCACTGATGTCGACGGTCAACGAATCAGTGCTCACCGTGTCGCCGTTCAAAGTAATGGAAGCATTACCTCCAATCGGGCCGCCGGGGTTGCCGATCTGCACAATCAGATTGGCTGCGGCAAGCGACTGGG
>JALYOR010000278.1 GCA_030856765.1 Verrucomicrobiota bacterium
ACCAATATCGAGGTCGACAAAGATGGCAAAATCCTGAAAACCTGGAGCCTGGGAGATATCATTAGCAAAGCCATGATCGCCGGCGGCGACGATCCGAGCGGGTTTGTCTATCCAACGCCGAGTGACTGGTTCCACAATAATGCCGTCGCCTACAATCGCGCGGACGATTCTCTCGTTGTCTCGAGTCGGGAGAACTTCGTCATCTGCATCGATTACGAGACGGGCGCGATCAAATGGATTCTTGGGGATGAATCGAAGACTTGGTTCCAATATCCGTCGCTCCGGGCGTTTGAATTGACGGTCGCGGCGGGGGGTCTCGCCCCGCTTGGACAGCACGCGGTCTCCATCACCTACGACCAGGCCGTCTTGATGCTGGATAACGGCGAAAGCAGCCGCTTCCAGATCCCCCAAGGCAATCGCCGGCTCTACGCCAGTCCACGAAAATACCAAATTGATACGGTCAACAACGTAGCGACCGAGGTATGGAATTATCCGATGGACGAGAGTGTCTTCAGTCCTTTCTGCAGCAGCGTCTATGAAGATGCGCCTTTGAACTACCTCGTCGCCTACTCGCTCGTAAGCTATTCCGGCGACGACAACTCCTATTCGCAGCTCCTGGGCCTCGACGGCGCAGGCGAGAAGGTCTTTTACTATCAATACCCGACGGACCGTTGTAGCGGAGCCTTCAATGCCATCCCATTGCATCTTGAGAAAACATCTTTCCCAACGATAGAACCGCGCACTCTTAACCTGTCGGCTCGCGGAAACGTCGCGGCGGGCGACGACTCTCTCATTGGGGGTTTTATCGTCACCGGCATGACCTCGAAGAACGTGGTCTTGCGAGCCTTGGGGCCATCGCTGGAAAACTCGGGCGTGGCCGGGGCCCTTGCCGACCCGGTTCTCACTCTTTATAACGATTCCGGGGCTCCCCTCGCCAGTAATGACAATTGGGAATCTGCCTCTAACTCCTCGGAGTTGACGGCCAATGGGTTGGCGCCCTCTAATCCGGCCGAAGCGGCCCTCTTCATCACTTTGAGCCCCGGCTCTTACACGGTTGTGATGACAGGGAAAGGTGCCTCCAGTCGGGGAATCGGGCTGGTGGAGGTCTACGATCTTTCACCACTTCTCGATTCGAAGCTGGCGAATATCAGCACGCGGGGCAACGTCAGCACCGGGGATGGGGTGCTTATTACGGGCTTCATCGTCGGCGACGTCGCGAACGCGACGGTTTTTGTTCGCGCCCTAGGCCCATCTTTGGCCTCAGCCGGCGTTGGCAGCCCTCTGGTCAACCCCATGTTAACCGTCCACGATGCCAACGGATCTGCCATCGCGAGTAACGACGACTGGCAGAGCGACTTGAACGCTCCGCTCATTGAAAAGAACGGTCTCGCGCCCTCGAACGATCTGGAAGCAGCCATCGTTCTGCACCCGCCCGCCGGAAGCTACTCCGCGGTCGTCGAGGGAGTCGGAGGCGACAGCGGCGTCGCCTTGGCCGAGGTGTTCACTCTGGACTAGCTTCTTTCGGGTCAAGTACGCGCGGAGGTTCGGCCCAAGCGGCCTCTGCGTCCGGCAGAATGCAGTGCAAAAATTTCTTTGCTTCCGCCAGCTTTTTGCTGGCATAGCGCTCTTCTTCTGCCATGATCGCGGTCAATTCACCGCCACTCTATCCACAACCCAATGCCTATGAAGACCCGTTCCTTTCTCGTCGCTTTCGTTATCCTCGCCTTGGGCGTGCCTTTCGCCGGGGCCACGCAAGCAGATGACACCACCATCACGGTTAACGAACAGATCGCGGGAGCGACTCCCTTTATCAGCCAACTGACGCTTCTGGCCAGCGATACGACGGTCATTAAGAGCGTCCAGTTCACCGTGACTCCGCGGCCGAGGTCTGTGACCCGACCGCTCAACGGCACCTACTCGCACGAATATCTCGAAACTCGCGGGTATCTCCTCCCCGCGACCGGTCAAATCTTTTTGCCCGTTTTCGGCCTCTACGATGATTACACGAACACTGTCACCCTAACCTATCACTTCCTGGATGGCTCCAGCAAACAAGACAGCGTCACTATCGCGACCACGCGCTTTGACGATCAGGGTTGCGGCTACAAGAATCCTACAATCGTCCAGGCTCGCACTCCGACCACGACGCTGAGTTACGATTACATCTTCATCCGATCCGGCTGCGGAGATTTTTCACCGGTTATTCTCGATACCGACCGCTATTTGCGCTGGGTCAGCACGTTCGCCACACCGAACGCGCTTTTCGCGGCTTCCACCTTCTTCAACGGAGCGGCTTATGTGACTCTGAGCGCGACCTTATCCCGGGTGGACCTCGATGGGACTATTACCCAGATCGCGGATTACACCGACATCGGAATCACAAACTTGCATCACAATATCGACGCCGGAAAGACCGGTATTATCATTGAAGCTGACACCAACGATTCTTTCGAGAGCGGCGCCTATTATGAATCGATTTTCCTGGAAGTCGATCCTCTGACCGGTTCGGTCCTAAAGTCGTGGAACATGGCTGACATTATCAGCGACGCGATGACTGCGGGTGGCGATGACCCCAGCCAGTTTGTTGCCCCGGCTCCGGGTGACTGGTTTCACCACAACGCCGTTACTTACAATCGCGTGGACGATACCTTGCTTGTTTCCAGCAGGGAGAATTTCGTCATTTGCATCGATTACGAGACCAAGGCCATCAAATGGATTTTGGGCGATAAAACGAAGAAGTGGTTTCAATTTCCCTCCTTGGCTCGCTATGCGCTGGACTTGGATTCCGAGGGCCTCCCCCCTATCGGCCAGCATGCGGTTTCCGTCACCTTTGATCTGGGCCTGCTGCTGTTTGACAACGGGTTCAATAGCTTATACCAAGACCCTCCGGGCGTCCTACGGCCCTACTCCAGTCCCCGCAAGTATCGACTAGATCTCGAGACAGTGGGAGGCACAACCGGGAGCCTTGGGATGGCAACCGAGGTATGGAATTTCGAGAGGAATCAGGCTATTAATAGCCCCTTTTGCAGCAGTGTTTATGAGGACGCCCCTTACAACTATCTGATCGATTACGCAATCATTGGCGGGTTCGCCAATCCGAACCCGACGGCCCAGCTCCTCGGCTTGGACGCCGCAGGGAACACCATCTTCAACTATGAATTCCCAACCACGGCCTGTAACACGGCTTACAACTCGCTGCCCATTCACCTGGAGAAGGCCAATTTCCCCGTTGTAGGACCGCGAGCACTAAATCTCTCCACCCGCGGCACTGTCGCGAGCGGCGACGAGGCCCTCATCGGCGGCTTCATCATCACTGGGACGGGTAGCAAACAAGTGGTCTTGCGTGCCATCGGGCCATCCTTGGCGGATTCCGGCGTGCCCGGCGTCCTGGCCAATCCGGTTCTAACTTTGTTTGATGCCTCCGGTCAGCTGGTCGCCACGAACGATGACTGGCAATCAGACCCCGGCGCGACCGAAATCGCCGCAAATGGACTTGCCCCGACCGACCCGGCAGAGGCCGCCACGATTCAGACCCTCGCCGCGGGCGCGTATACGTTTGTCGTGTCAGGACAGGACACTTCAACCGGCATCGGTTTGGTGGAAGCCTACGATCTCTCTCCGCTGGCTGATTCGCGACTCGGCAACCTGAGCACTCGCGGGACCGTGGGCACCGGTGATGGTGTTCTCATCAGCGGCTTCATCGTGGGCGATGTCGCGAGCAACGCCGTGGCCATCCGCGCCTTGGGGCCGTCGCTGGCCGATGCGGGGATTGCCGATCCGCTTAGCGATCCCATGCTGACCGTTTACGATAGCAATGGGGTTGCTCTGGCCAGTAACGACAATTGGCAGGACGATCTCAGCGCACCCCAGGTCGAAAAAAATGGACTCGCTCCTTCTGACCCGGCCGAAGCCAGTGCCATTCTCTACCTGCCCGCCGGCTCCTACACCACGATCCTCGCCGGAGTTGACGGCGGCACCGGCACGGGCTTGCTCGAAATTTACGATCTCTAAGGGGAACACGGCATCGATGGCTGCGGTCCCGTAGGGGCGGCGTTGACAGGGAGACAGAGCGCCCTATAATCACCTTCCCCGTGCCCTCCTCCCGCGGTTCCGACATTCAGCTGCTTATTCTCATGCCTTCCACTCAAATCATCCTCACTGAAAACGTGCCCGGCCTCGGGGCCGAGGCCGATGTCGTGAAAGTTCGTCGCGGCTACGCGCGCAATTTCCTGCTGCCGAGCGGCAAAGCCTACGAAGTGACGCCGCGCACCATGCGGCAGCTTGATACGTTAAAGGCG
This sequence comes from Verrucomicrobiota bacterium, assembly GCA_030856765.1. Lineage (GTDB taxonomy): Bacteria > Verrucomicrobiota > Verrucomicrobiia > Chthoniobacterales > UBA10450 > Palsa-1392. Next base: position 4,299 of record JALYOR010000278.1, read on the forward strand.
AAACGCGCCGAGCGCGAAGGCCGGGAGTTGAACGAAGCGGAAGAGCTAGCGCGCCGCATCGGCAAGCTCAAGATCACCTTCATGCTCAATACCGGCGAGACCGGCAAGGCCTTCGGTTCCATCACCGCGCATGATCTGGCGGAGCGATTGAAAAACGAAGTCGGTCGCGACATCGACCGCCATCTCCTCGTCCTCGAGCATCCGATCAAAACGACCGGTGAACACGAAGTGTCGATCAAGCTACATCCCGACGTGGTGGCCAAATTCAAGTTCAACGTCAAATCGACCGAAGAACCGAAACCGGAAGCCCCTGCCGAGGAATCGGCTGACAAATCCCGCGGTCCCCGCAAACGCACGAAATAATCAATGTCGCTAAGTCCCCAAGGGAAAGATCCTGGGGGGCCTCGCAAGACAGCGGCGAATGGCGCTGGCCGAGGCTCGGCGGCGCGGAACGGCGGAAAAGTTATTGGTCAGTCATCCTCAGGTTCTCCCGTAGATATTCACCGCGCTCTTCCCCATAGCGTGGAGGCGGAGCAGGGCGTGCTCGGCTCCATGCTCATCTCGCCCCGCGATGTCATCGCAGAAGCGGTCGAGAAGATTAACGAGAACTACTTCTACATCCCCGCCCATCAGACGATCTACACCGTGCTGGTCGATCTCTGGAACGCCGGCCAGGGCATCGATCTGATCACTTTCACGCAGGTCCTGCGCGATCGAAACCTCCTCGACACTGTCGGCGGCGCCTCGCTCGTCACCAGCCTCTTCACCTTCGTCCCGACGGCGGCAAACGTCGGCTATTACCTCGCGATCGTGAGGGATAAATACATCCTGCGCGAGATCATCAGTGCCTGCACCGAAGGCGCGCGACGTTCCTACGAGGAACAGGACGAAGTCGACAACCTGCTCGACGAAGTGGAGCAAAAAATCTACGCGGTCGGCGAAGACCGGTTCAAGGACAAGTCGCTCTCCATGAAGGACCAGGTCATGGACGCGATCGAAGCGATCGAAAAACTCTACCAGCAACACGGCGGCATCACCGGACTCTCGACCGGCTTCAAGGATCTCGATCGCCTGACGAGCGGACTTCACCCGGCGGAAATGATCGTGATCGCAGCCCGTCCCAGCATGGGAAAGACGGCCCTCGCGATGAACATTGCCGAGCACGTGGCGGTCGACGAGAACCGCGCCGTCGCCGTTTTCAGCCTGGAAATGAGCGCGCAGCAACTCGTTCAACGTCTTCTTTGCTCACGCGCCGGCGTGAACTCACAAAAGGTGAGAGACGGCACCTTTCTGGCCGAGCGAGACTTCCCGAAATTGACTGCCGCCGCCTCGAAACTGGCCGAAGCGAAATTCTTCATCGACGACAGTCCGGGCCTGAACATCCTCGAGCTCCGCGCCAAGGCGCGCCGGCTCAAAGCCCAGCACGACATCGAACTGATCGTGATCGATTACCTCCAGCTCCTCCGTTCCACCTCCCGCCGCGGCCAGGAGAATCGCCAGATCGAAATCTCCGAAATCTCCTCCGGTATCAAGGGCCTCGCGAAGGAGCTGAACATCCCGATCATCGTCGCCGCCCAGCTCAATCGAAATCCGGAAAATCGGACCGGCGATAGCAAAGGGCGACCCCGTCTGAGCGATCTCCGCGAATCCGGCAGTATCGAGCAAGACGCTGACCTCGTCGGCCTGCTCGTGAGGCAGGAATACTACGCCGACACCGAAGAAGAAAAAGACGAGACCGAAGGCAAAGCCGACCTCATCATCGCCAAACAGCGCAACGGTCCCACCGGCGATGTCGCCCTCACCTTCCGCAAGGAATTTACCCGCTTCGAAGATCGTGCTCGCGAGGAACGCGAGCCGATGTAGCGCGAGCTTCCCAGCTTGCGCATTCGAAGAGCGGCCGGCCGATTCGATCCGTCCTCTTTCCGCGCCATTTCTCCCAAACGGGCGGGCGCGACTCCGGCATTTACCTAAGTTGTCATCCCGAACCGCCGCCGGACGGAGAGGGATCTCACAACTGGAACCCGCGTTCTCAGCCCGGAAGGAAACTTCGATTGCAACTGCGAGATCCCTCTCCGCGCTCCGCCGGATCGGGATGACAAACAGAAAACGAAGAAACGGGGTCGATGCTTGAATTTTGAGATCGCGCCTGGAAATCCGGTCCGTGTTTTCCGAGCCATCTGGATCAACAAAAAGCAGGTGCCATCCGAGCCGTCGAGCGATTCCTCAAAATTCAAGCATCGACCCCTTTGGACCTGACCCCCGACCCCGTCTCACCCCCCTTCTACTCCACGTGCAAGACGGCGCCTGTCTGCTTTGAGATTGCTATTTTATTAGGGGAGCCCATTGCATTCCCTTTCAACGTACCCGATATCCACCAAATATAGTCTTCCTCTTTAACCTCGTAAGGCCGCTGGGCTATGATGTTTTCCTTGCCATAAAGTCTAAATAGCACGATCTCCGCGATTTGAATTGCTGTTTCTTTATCCGGTACTAGGCCCTCCTTTGGTAGCGGCACTCGGTAATCCAAAAGCCATTTTGGCGCCTTGTCGCCAGGCGAATCGGACCACGTGTTGATTCTTGGGATAACGTCGTTGAGCTGCACAACGTAGCTGCAATCATTGCACGAACTATGGAGATCTTCATAAGTTAGCTGCCATATTTCCGGTTTCCACTCAGCCGCCTGGGTAAGGCCAATGCTGTGTGAGCCTTTTGGGGTCAGTGTGAGCCTTTTGGGGTCAGAGCTTACTATCGACACTGGAAAGAAGAGTTGAGACATAGCTTGGGCTGCCCATGCGCAGCCGCTGCGCGATCCATTGCCGGCTCATCGGAGTCTGATGGCGCAGCTGCCGCGCTATTTCCACTTTCACCGGATGCCCTTTCGGCTCTCGCGCCAAGTCTAATTCGCTCCAACGCGCCACCGCCAACGCCTCCTCAACCAGGCGGTGCGCCAGAGCAGTGTCCGTCTCCACCCGCTCTCGCGCACGTTCCCCGCTGCGCCCGGCACGCGCCAGTTTCCCCGCCAGCCAATCTGCGAAATCCTCCGCCCCCAATTTCCAGCCTTGGCGTAATTGCTCTTCTTCAACCCCTTCCGCACGCCCTCGCGCCGCCGCTAGCCGCCGCTCAAATTCCCTCCGGCTCGTCGCCGTGTCCTTCATCAGACCATGCTCTCCGAAAAGCCGATCGATCCGCAGCCAAGACGGCCGCTCTTTGGGGTCACGATAGGCCACGTAGCTGCTCCACCGATAGATTTCCAGCTTCTCCTCCGGCCCAACCACTCCCGCCCGCACCGGATTAAGATGCACATAATCGCAGGCCGCCCGCAGGTAGTCCCCGGAACGTTCATCGATGAGTTGCGCCTTGTAGCGCCCTTGGAAAAGATGCCCGCTCAGCCGATGCCGGCGGTTAAAGCGCTGCGTGTAAGTCCCCAGAAACCACTTCATCCCGACCGACAGATTCGGCTGCGGCGTCTCTAGGACGAGGTGAAAATGATTGTTCAAAAGACAATAAGCGTGCACCTGCCAGCCTGTCTTCCCGCAGACCTCCCCCAGCAACCGCAAGCACTCCTTCCGGTCCACCTCATCCCGAAAGATCGCTTCCCGCCGATCGCCCCGACTCAAGGCGTGGTAAATAGCTCCCGCATATTCGATCCGTAACGGTCGTGCCATCCCCGCATTCTGCCCCCATCTTCTTCACTGTCAATAATAAGCTCTGACCCCGAAGCCCTGACGCTGGAAAGCAGAGTTGAGACATAGCTTGGGCTGCCTATGCGCAGCCGCTGCGCGATCCATTGCCGGCTCGTAGGAGTCTGATGGCGCAGCTGCCGCGCTATTTCCACTTTCACCGGATGCCCTTTCGGCTCTCGCGCCAAGTCCAATTCGCGCCAATGCGCCACCGCCAACGCCTTCGCAACCAGGCGGTGCGCCAGGGCCGTGTCCGTCTCCAGCCTCTCGCGGCGCTGACACAGCGCATGCTACAGTTCCGCGTTAGAGCGACTTGGCGGCGTCGATGACGTGCTGGGCGTCAATGCCGAGTTCTTTCATGACCTGGTCGCCGGGGGCGCTCATGCCGAATCGGTTGATGCCGACGATCTTGCCGTCGAGGCCGACGTATTGCGACCAGATCTCGGGGATGCCGGCTTCAATCGCGACGCGTTTGCGACACTCGTTGGGCAGCACTTGTTCGCGATACTTCTTCGTTTGGCGCTCGAAACGTTCGAAGCAGGGCATCGATACCACGCGGGTCCCGTCACCCAGCGTTTGCGCGGCGGCGAGGGCATGCTGCAACTCGCTTCCGCAGGAGAGGAGGATGAGTTTGAGTTTGCCCTTCTCTTTGCGGGCAATGTAACCACCTTTGCGGACGCCTTCGCGGCGCAATTTGACCGGGATGTCGCCGAGAAGCGGGACCGCTTGTCTCGTTAGGGCGAGCAAGGTGGGTCCGTCGGTCCGCGCGGCGGCAGCGGCAAAGGCACCCGCGGTTTCCTCGGGATCGGCAGGGCGGATGACGTCGAGCTGCGGTATGATCCGCAGGCTGGCAACGGTTTCCACCGGCTCGTGGGTCGGGCCGTCCTCGCCGACGGCGACCGAGTCGTGCGTAAAGATGTAGATGTTGGGCAAACGGGAGAGCGCGGCGAGGCGGATCGAGGCGCGGCAGTAATCAGCGAAGACGAGGAAGGTCGCCCCGGATGCGCGGAAGATCCCGTGATAGCCAACGCCGTTCATGATCGCGCACATGCCGTGCTCGCGGATGCCGAAGTGGATGTTGCGCCCTCCCGGAGTGGGGCGGGTGAAGTCGCCGCCGTCCTTGATGTAGTTGAGCGTGGACCCGTGCAAATCCGCGCTGCCGCTGATCAGGAAGGGAATGGCTTGCGCGAGCGGCTGCAGGACTTCGCTGCCGGCTTTGCGGGTGGCGATTTTAGTGTCGTTAGGGAATTTCGGAATCTTTTTCAGCAGATCGGCCGGGACTTTCCTGTCAATCGCGTCGTCGAGCAGCCTGGCCTTAGCCGCATTCTTCTTCCGCCAGGCCTTGTAGGTCTTCTCCCAGCTACGGAAGTCCGCCAGAAGCTCCTTTTTGTGCTTGGCGAAATATTTGGTCACGTCGCCGGAGACGAAGTACGGCTTTTTCGGTAGACCAAGTCCTTTGCGCGCTTCGTCGGCGAATTTGGCCCCGCCTTCGCCGTGCGCCTTGGAGGTGCCGGCGACTTCTGGGATGCCTTTCCCAATCAAAGTGTGGGCGATGATGAACTTCGGTTTCCCGTTGTCGGATGACTTCGCGGTCTCGACCGCGTCGAGGAAGGCCTGCATGTCCTGGCCGTCGATCTCCTGCACATCCCAGCCGTAGGCGCGATAGCGCATGCCGGTGTCTTCGCTCTGCGTTTCCTTCGCCATCGCGTCGAGGGTGACGGCGTTGGAGTCGTAGATGAGGATCAGATTATCGAGCCCAAAATGCCCGGCGAAAGCGCTGGCTTCGGCCGAGACGCCTTCCTGCAAACACCCATCGCCGGCGAGACAGAAGATGTGCTGATCGAAGATGAGATGATCGTCGGTGTTGAATCGGGCCGCGGCCATTTTCGCCGCCATCGCCACGCCGACTGCGTTGGCCACGCCCTGGCCTAACGGTCCGGTGGTGCATTCGACTCCCGGCGTTTCAAAAAACTCCGGATGCCCCGGCGTCTTGCTGTGCAGTTGCCGGAAATTCTTGATCTCCGACATGGGCAGATCGAAGCCGCTCATATGCAGCCAGGCGTAAAGGAACATGCTGCCGTGCCCGGCGGAGAGAATGAAGTAGTCGCGATTGATCCAGCGCGGCTGGTCGGGGTTGTACTTGAGCGCGTGGCCGTAGAGAACCGCGCCCATCTCGGCGCAGCCGAGCGGGAGGCCGAGGTGGCCGGATTTGGAGGCGTGGACGCCGTCGATGGCGAGGCCGCGTGCCTGGTCGGCGGCGCGGGCGAGGACTTCGAGATTGAGACTCATGTGGCCCACTCTACACGCAAATCCCGGCGGATTTCGAGATTCGGATTTCGCAATTCCGTGGCGCTATTTCTTCGGCGAGCTTACCGGCACCGGATCCTTCGCTTTGACACCGGCAGGATCGAGGGTGAACGCCCAGCGCGCCTCGGCTTTGCGGTCGCCGATCATGGCCTCGACGATGACCGAACAGGAATCGCCGTGGAGCGGTTGCGTCACCTGATAGGAGATGATCTTGGTTGCCGGATCGTACTTCGCCGGCACCAAGCCCAGACCGCTGACCCGCATCTTAACCGAGCCCGGCTCAACCCCGCCGACCGCGCCCAGATTGGCTTTGATCAGCGGCTTGGAGCTTGCGGTCGCGCCGTCCGCCGGCTGGGGATTGAGACTGTAGAGCGGTATATCCGTGATCGGTGCGCTGCCGCCGCTTGACGATCCGCCAAAGCTGATCGCGCTCTCGAAGACCTTCGGCTTGTTCGCCTCGATCATGTAGCGGCCTAACGAATCGTTGGGCGAGCCGTAGGTGAGCTTCTGGCCGTAAACGGTGAAGACCGCTTCGAACCGCCCTCGTTTGGCCGCTTCCTTCACCGTGTCGTTGTAATAGCCAAACGGCACGGCAAAGGAGTTCACCCGGATGCCGAGCTTTTGCTCCAGGGTGGTCTTGGAGCCGCCGACTTCGCCGTCGAGCCACTCGGTATATTCCTCCGGCGAGAGTTTTTTCTTTTGCACCTTGTCGTAGGGCTTGCGCAGATCCTGATGGGTGGCGCTGTGAGCCTGGATGTCGACGCCGGCGTCGCGCATTTCCGCCAATTGCTCCCAGCTCATCGCCTCGCCACCGCCAAATTTCCCGCCTTTGATTCCCTCGGTATAAATGAAGAGCGTGAAGGGATACTTATATTTCTTCAGGATCGGCCAGGCCACTTCGTAGCCGGACTTGTAACCGTCATCGATGGTAATGATGGCGGCACGCGGCGGGATCGCTTTTTCGCCGCGTTTCCAGGCGAGGAAATCCTGCATCTTGACCACGGGGATCTTTTGGTCCTGCAGCTCCTTCATTTGCGCCTCGAACGCTTCCGGAGTGATCTCGGTGTCAGGTCGGCGGACCTTGTTTTCAAAGCGGTGATAGCCGAAGACGATAACCTGCGAGGTCTGCTCGATTGCAGGTTTGGCCGGAGTGGGCTCGGGAGTGGGAACTGCGGCCACCGCCAGGGTGGGCGCGGGACTCGGCGTCGACTTGGCCTTGGCGGCCTGATTCC
>JALYOR010000243.1 GCA_030856765.1 Verrucomicrobiota bacterium
GCGACGACGAAGGGAATTTCTTCGTTCGCCGGTTTTTTGGCGTTCCAGTTAGCGAGCGTCTCAACATCTTTGCGGCCGACTTTTTTGCCGTCGCAATTGCGAAGGACGGACTCGAGAACGATCCGAATGCTGATCGGTAAACGCGAAATCGGCCCGACGCCTTGTTCTTCGAGCGCGGGGAGGGAGTGAAACGACGCTGCGCGACCGTGACCGGCGTCGAACTTCTGGAGCGTATTGAATTCGTTAGGCATTATTTTAACTCCGCCAGCCGGGCTTTGATCTGGTCGAAATCGGGCAGTTCGCGGGCGTCGTCATGCACCTCCGCGTATTGGATCACGCCCTCGCGATCGACGATAAAGGCGGCGCGTTTGGCCACGCCGGAAAAGCCGAGATTAAGCTGGGGGAGGAAGGAATCGTAAGCGACGCCGTAATCCTCCGTCACCTTGTGCTCGTAATCGCTCAGCAGGGTGACGTTGATCTTTTCCTTTTGCGCCCAAGCCTCCTGGGAGAAGGGGTTGTCTCCGCTGATGCCGTAGACTTCGCAGTTGAGGTCGCCGTATTCGCGCAGGCCGTTGCCGACCCCGCACATTTCGGTCGTGCAGGTGCCGGTGAAAGCCATCGGAAAGAAGAGGAGCAGGGTGTTTTTCGAACCGAAGTTTTCGCTCAAGCGGATTGGGCGCGGTCCTTCGGCGGTCTTGGTGGGAAGAGTGAAATCAGGTGCTTTGGATCCAACTGCGAGTGCCATAAAAAGAAATCTCCGGTTAAGTTGAGGGGGACCTGCAGTATAGAAACGCGCACGGCCCGGTCAAAAGATTTGCGGGCGGGGCCCAGGCCCGGCGCGCTCCGAAGAGGCTCGTCGACCGGCCGAGCAAGAGGGCTGATCGCTCCGTTTTAGGAGCGGTCGCCGCGACGAAGGAAAGCGAAGATGGAGCCGTTTTTCGGGGGCGTCTCCGACTTGGAGGCGGGGTCCGATTTCGTGGTCGCCACCTCTTTCTTCGCTCCCGGGGCACTGCTTTTCGCGGGCGCAGCCGCGGTGAAGATCACTTTGTGCGGGTTGTCTTTTTGCTTAGGCAATTTGGGGAGTGAGTCGGGAATGATTCGGACCAGCGCCCCGATATTGATCTGGGAATAGACTGCGCTGACATCTTTCGAAGACATCCGGACGCATCCATAACTAGCGGGCTTGCCGATGGTCTTTTCTTCCGCGGTCCCATGAATGTAAATGCAGCGGTTGAAAGCGTTCGCGTTGGTCCGCTCCAGGCCGCGCAGCCAGATGATACGGGTCACGATCGGATCGCGACCAGGTGCGTTGGGAGGAAGAATCTCGCCGGTGAAACGGCGCTTGTGGAAGACCGCACCGGGCGGGGCGTGGTCGCCGATTTTTTCGGCGACCTGGAGCCAGCCTAACGGCGTCGCCATGCTGCCCCACCGATCGCCAAGGCCGAACTTGGAAGTCGAGACCGGGTAAACCGCGATCTTTTTTCCATCCTCGATCACCATCAATTTCTGATCGCGCACGCTAATGAGAATCCGGGGCGGGATGGGATCATCGCTGGCGGCATTCAGCCTAACCACCGGCAGCAAAAACAGGGTGATGAGGCAAAGACGAAACAGCATCGGCGAGTGGATTAGACGATGTTTCCTCATCTTGTCACGCAGGAAATGCAACTTCCGGCGCGGGCGGGAGACTGAAACTCGGCCACCAGCGGCCGAGCGAGCAAAGCGCTACATAGAGAAATCCCACCTGAAACATGACCAGAAACGGCAGGGAAAGATATTGGCCGTGAACGCAAGCATACCAGACGAAGTAGCTGAAGTAGAAGGCGAAGCCCATCTCGGCCAGAGGCAGGAAAGACTTTAAAGGCAGGTAGCGGCAGGAACGCCAGGTTTGCGTCCGATTTTCGATGCCGTACTTCGGGGTGCGCTTGAATTCCGACTCATGGTTGAAGACCGCTTCGAGCACGGCGCGGGCGTTGTTAATCGAGAGCCCGACCCCGAGGGCGATGAGGGCCGGCAGAAAAAGAATCTCCTTCATCCAGGTGCGCGGATGAAGTTCGCGCTGCGCGCAGATGTAAAAGACGGCGACTGAAACCGAGGCGGTGAGAAAAATCGGGAGGTCGAAAAGGAAGAGGCGCATCCAGCCCGATTGCAAACTGCCGACCGACGGGTGAAGGAGCACGCAGAGGCACGCCAGGAGCAGATAGGCAAAGTTTGAGGTGAGATGGGCGGTTGCTTCCAGCTTGATCGACAGTGGGAGCGGACTCCGCCAGATGCGGGGCAGGAGTTTCTTGCAGGTCTGGATGGACCCTTTCGTCCAGCGATGCTGTTGCGACTTGAAACCGTTCATATCGACAGGGAGCTCCGCCGGCGTGACGACGTCGGTGAGGAAGACAAACTTCCAGCCGCCGAGCTGCGCCCGGTAGCTGAGATCAAGATCCTCGGTGAGCGTGTCGTGTTGCCAGCCACCCGACTCTGAGATGCAGGATTTGCGCCAGAGGCCGGCCGTGCCGTTGAAGTTAAAGAACCGGCCGCTGCGGCTGCGCGCCACCTGTTCGAGAAGGAGGTGACCGTCGAGAAACATGGCCTGCACCCGGGTGAGAAGCGAGTAGCCGCGATTGAGATGGCCCCAGCGCGTCTGGATCATCCCGATCTTCGGATCGGTGAAGAAATGAACCGTCGCCTTGAGCAACTCCGGGCGGGGGACGAAGTCGGCGTCGAGAATACAAATGAAGTCGCCGCGGGCGGTTGCCAAGCCGCCCTCGAGCGCACCGGCCTTAAATCCCACGCGCTTGGTGCGGTGGATTAATTCGACATCGAAGCCGCATTCGGTGAGGCGCTGAACACAGGAAGCGGTCACGGTCCGCGTTTCATCGGTGGAATCGTCGAGCACCTGGATTTGCATGCGCTCGCGAGGATAATCGAGCTCGCTCACTGATTTCAGGAGTCGCTCGACCACATAAATCTCATTAAAGATCGGCAACTGGACAGTGATCACCGGCAGTTGCTCAAATTGAGCCTGCGGGTGAGGCACCCGATGCCGGTTCTTAACGAAGAGATAGACGATGAAATAGCGGTGCAATCCATAGCCCGAGAGGCCGATGAGGACACTCAGGTAACAGAACGTCCAGACTACATCCACAACGCTTCCACCCATATGATTGCCAGACGGTGCCGCTGGTTTAAGGCGCACAGAAGGCGACATGATGCCGCGTCCGCGTCTTGCGTCAAATCAATTCTCCGACGCCAGCGGGATCAACCAACCGATGTCCACCCGGCGGTTAAAGGCGACGACCGGCAAGCGATTTTGGTTGCGAGGCGAGCGTGGCGCCCCTCACGCCCGAATTCTTTTCACCGGGTGAAAAAGTGGATCGAGCCGGGAAGTTCTGCCAACTGGTCAGCGAGCATTGATTTCATAATGGTAAGAATCGCCGGTTGCGTCCTTATCGAACCAGCCGAACACTGAGCGGGCAGAGGGATCGCTAAATCGTGCAAGAGCAAGAGAAACTGCGCCACCGACCGCAGGGCCGCTTCGAGCGCCTTAACATCATCATCCTGATCCTGATCGCGGGTTGGGTGCCTTCGATTCTGATGTTGGTGGTGTCTTATACGATCCTCACTAAAACCCTCGAATCCAAGATCCAACGCGATCGCCAAACGTTTGTGCAACTGATCGCCCGCCTCGTCGGCGACGATCTCACCCGCAGCGGCGCGATTGCCGAGTTCTATCAAACCTACCCGCCCGTCGCCAAGATTTTCAGCGCGCGCTATCCCGACCTGGCGGCAAAGCAGTGGCTCCAGGACACCTACTTCACCCACCCACGGATAGACGGGATGTTCATCACCGACGCGGGCGGCCGCCTGATCGCTTCGATCCCGGACGATCCGGGGATGATGCTCGATAGCCGGATCTCCGAGTCCTGGCTCGAGGCGGCCCGAACCGAAAAGGGCTCCTACATTTCACCAGTCCATCCGCGCTCGCCGGATAATCGGCTCGCCACGGATTTGGTTAGCGCCATTCGCGGCCCGGATGGAGCGCCAATTGGATTCATCGGTGTCTCGGTCCTCGTCGAACGCATCGGGCGTCGCCTCTCCGCGATCGATGTGGCCGACCAGACCACGGTCCAAATCGTCGACCAGAACGGCGCCGCGCTTTTCAGCGATGATTTTAAAGCGAACCCTGGCCGGATTTCCGGCGCGACCGAGACACTGATCAACGACATCCGCGCGAACAAGACCGGGCATATCGAGCGCGCGGGTAAACTCTACGCCTTTGCCCCAGTGGAAACGACCGGTTGGATCACGGTGGTCGACCAGCCGCGCTCCGTCGCCTACAAACCGGTGCGCGATCTTCTGGAGAGAATGACCATCCTGGCCACCTGGCTGATCGTGGGGACGGCAATCGCCGCCTGGCTGGCGGGCAAGTTCTACCGACGCCAAAGGGAAGCGGCGGCGCGGATTGAGCGCGAAGTGATTTTCAACGACAAGATCCTGGCCAACATGCCGAGCGGGATCGCGCTGGTCGATCCGGAGACCCGGATGTTCCTCCAGGCTAACGAAGCCTTTGGACAAATGGCGCGGCGGTTTGGGAATCTGCCTCCGGAAATGGAGATGAGCGACGCCACCTACGAGGAGGTGAACATCGCGCCCCGGGAAGCGATCGAGAAGGTGCTCTCCTTCGGCACGCCGTTCCAGCTGGTCGAGCAGCCGCTGGTCGACCGGGCCGGCACGACCAATTTCGTGAACGTGAATCTGCTCCGTCTGCAGGACTCCCAGCAGACCGTGCAAGGCGTCCTCTTTCTGGTTGAAGACAAGACCCGCGACGTTCGCCTGCGCCAGGATTTGATCTCGGCCAATGCCGCCAAGGACCAGTTCCTCGCCTTGCTCTCACACGAATTGCGCAACCCGCTCTCGCCCGTCATCGCGATGGTGGGCGAACTGGAGGCGCGTTCGCACGACATCCCCTCTCTCCGCCAGCCGCTCGCGGTCATCCGGCGCAATGTAGAACTGGAAGCTCGGCTGATCGACGACCTGCTCGACATTACCCGCATCGCCAAAGGCAAGCTGCAACTCAGCTTTGAGGTGACTTCCATCCACGAGACACTCCAGCGCGCCTACGAGATTTGTCGCGAAGATATTCTGCAAAAGAATCTGCAGTTCGAATTTCGTCTCGAGGCCAAACACGACTATGTCAACGGCGATCCGGCGCGACTCCAGCAGGTCTTTTGGAACCTGATCAAGAATGGAGTGAAATTCACTCCGGAAGGCGGGAAGATCACCGTCGAGACAGCGAACTTGAGCGACGACCGGATCGCCATCCGAACGATCGACAGCGGGATTGGTATTGATCGCGAAAAAATTTCGAAGATTTTCAACGCTTTCGAACAGGGCCAGCATTCCATCACCCGGAAGTTCGGCGGGCTGGGACTCGGCCTGGCAATTTCGAAAGCGATGGTGCGAGCCCACGGCGGGACGCTCGCAGTCGAGAGCGAAGGCGAGGGCAAAGGTTCAACCTTCAGCGTGATCCTGAACACCGTCCCGGCACCGGTCGAAGCGAAACCAGCACAGCCCAGTGGCGCCTTGCGGAATGACTCCCAGTCCGCGGTTCGCAAAGGCCACCTGCTGGTGGTGGACGATCATCACGACACCTGCCTGGGCATGAAGATGCTGCTCGAGCGGCGCGGTTACCGCATCACCCTGGCCCACACCGCTGGCCAGGCGATCGAGAAAGCGCAGGCCGAGAAGTTCGACCTGCTCATCAGCGACATCGGATTGCCCGATCGCAGCGGGTACGAATTGATGAAAGAACTGCGCGCGAAGAACTCGCTCCGCGGCATCGCCCTGAGCGGTTTTGGAATGGAAAACGACATCAACCAGGCGCGGGCGGCTGGTTTCTCGAAGCATCTGACCAAGCCGATCAATTTCGACCGGCTGGACGAAGCGATCCGCAACCTGCTGGTCGAATAACGAGCCCTGGTCAGGCCTTGGGCAGGCGCGCGTCGACCAAGCCGCAGATGACGTGGAGCAGGAATTTGTGTGCCTCCTGAATTCGGGCCGTGCTCTCACTCCGGACGAGAAGTTCGATCCGTGCCATCCCTTTGGCCGGACCACCGCCGCGACCGAGCAGGCAGACAGTCGTTAGGCCGCGCTGCTCTCCTTCTTCCAGGGCGCGCAGGATATTTTTGGAATTGCCACTCGTGGTGATGGCGACCAGCACATCGCCCGGCTGACCGAGGCCGGCCACCTGCCGGGCAAAGACTTCGTCGTAACCATAATCGTTGCCGATCGCGCTCATCAAGCTGCCGCCCTGGGCCAGATTCAGCGCCGGGTAGGGCCGCCGATCCGTCAGGAAGCGGCAGCCGAATTCGGCCGAAAAATCCGCTCCGTCAGCGGCGCTGCCGCCATTGCCGCAAACCAGCAACTTTTTCCCCGCGCAGAGGCACTCCACCATCGCCTCGACTGCCCGGCCCGCCGGCTCGGCAAGTTCCCGCAGGGTCTGGAATGTCGCGCAGGCCGCCTCGATCGATTCTTCTAAATGTGGAGTGATGTCAGCCATGGTTTCTTTCGTAGTCGGTAAGCAGATTCGCTGCCGATACCGTCGCGAAATCGCAGTTGCAACTGAATATCTGGTGACAACCCTCGTCCCATGCAAAGGGATGAATTGTTACAGCGGCGTTATTTTACTTGAACTTTTGGGCCTTTCTATCGTAGGACTGTAAGCGAGCAAAGTGCGGGCGACCGTTGCTCCATCGAAGCGATGTCTCTTTGCCTCCAGTCGCGAGATACATCTGGTCTGACTACAGGAAAAATTGCGTGGGCGTGGTTCGTGCTCCGTGGCACTGCCAGCGACCGGCAGCGTTTTTGAAAAAAGCGAATTCTGTATACAGAAATTCTCAAATCTCCTACACTTTAGCAGAAATTATTGTTGATCTACGCGCCATGAGAAACCTATCTACCGCAGAAAATAGCCTGAACGGACACTCCAAGGCCACCTTGCAAACCGCGCCCGTCACGCTCTCAGTGATCTTTCCCGCTTTTAACGAGGAAGCGAATATCCGGCACACCGTCGAGGCCGCTCGGTTGGTGCTTCCGAAACTTGCCCAAACTTGGGAAATCATCCTGGTCAATGATGGCAGCCGTGACGCCACCACTCCCATCTGTGATGAATTGGCCGCGCAGTTCCCCGAGGTCCGCGCCATTCACCACGTCGAGAACCGGGGTTACGGTGCGGCGCTGAAAAGCGGCATCCTGGCCGCGCGCCACGACTATATTTTCTTTACCGACTCGGACGGCCAGTTCGATCTCCAGGAACTCGAGCATTTGATCGAATGGGCGAGCCACTACGAGATCGTGACCGGCTATCGCGCCAAGCGGCAGGATCCCCCCCACCGGCTCATCAACGCCTGGGGCTGGAGAACGCTGGTCCGCATGGTCCTCGGCGTGCGGGTGCGCGACATCGATTGCGCGTTCAAGATTTTCCAGCGCTCCGTCTTCGATCGGATCCAAATCCGCTCGGTGGGCGCGATGGTAAATACCGAGATCCTGGCGCAAGCCAACAGCTTCGGCATGCGCATCCACGAAGTGAAGGTGACCCATTATCCCCGGCGGGCCGGCAAACCTTCCGGCGCCAACCTGCGGGTCATCGCCAAAGCCTTCAAAGAGCTCTTCCGGCTTTGGGGCCAGCTTCGCAATGTGACGCACGAGCAGCCCGGTCTTTTCCGCACCGAAGCGCCCCTGATGGACGGGATCGCACTCGAAGAGGGACACTACGAGTCGGTCCGAGGCGGCGCCCCTGCCCTAACCGGTGTTTACAAAGTCGAGACACGGTCTCGGTCGGGCCCTCGCAATCAGTGCTTTGCTGATTGAGACGTTGACATCCCCGCTCGCTTCCAGTCCCTGAAGAACGGGGCGGGACCACGAGAACGGCTTTTTGCTCGCGTCGGCAAGTATTGGACGCGGCTCGGGCGGCAAAGCAATCCGAAGGGAAAAAGGAACGGACCACCCCCCGAGAAGCGATTATTCCATGCACAATAAGACGCAAGTCGTATGCTCTACCACCCATCGCGAATGGAGGACGGGACGGATCGAGTCGCTGAACGCCTGCTGGCGCAGCATCTGCTAATCTCAGGCTGCCTAAGTTACCATGTTGAAAAAGTTTTTTTCCCGCCAATCCGGTCAGTCAACCACCGCCGAGGATGCCCCCACTTCCGGCCAAGGGTCGCGTCGGCGAGTCATGGTGATCGGGCTCGACTGCGCCGCACCCGAATTGATCTTCGATCGTTGGCTGGATGATCTGCCTCACATTAAGTCACTTTATCGGGCCGGCCTGCATGGCGACCTGCGTTCGTGCGATCCGCCGATCACGGTGCCGGCCTGGTCGGTCATGATGTCCTCGAAGAGCCCCGGCCGACTCGGAGTCTACGGTTTCCGAAATCGCGCCGATCATTCCTACGATCGTTATTCGATCGCCAACTCGCTCGCGATCAAAGAGGACCGCCTCTGGGAAATCCTCTCGCAGCAAGGCAAGCGTTCCATCGTGATTGGGGTCCCCGGCACTTATCCTCCGAAACCGCTCAATGGGAGCATGGTGACGGACTTCCTTACCCCTGACATCTCGTGCGAGTACACCCACCCACCGGAGCTCAAACAGGAGATCGAGCAGGTAGTGGGCGAATACATCCTGGACGTGCGCGACTTTCGCTCCGGCAACAAAGAGAAGATCCTGGCCGACATCTACGAGATGACGAAGAAGCGGTTCCAACTCGCGCGCCATCTCTTGGCCAAGGACGATTGGGATTATTTTATCATGGTCGAGATGGGGACCGATCGAATCCATCACGCTTTGTGGGATAACATGGACCCCGCACACCGTTTCTACGAAGCGGGCAACAAGCTGGAGAACGCGATTCACGACTACTACGTGGAAGTCGACCGCGAGATAGGCGAGCTGCTCAAATTTGCGGACCAGAACACCGATGTCCTGGTCGTCTCCGATCACGGCGCGAAACGGATGGACGGCGGCATTTGCGTCAATGAATGGCTGATGACCAACGGCTACCTTGTCTTGAAGGAGCAGCCGACCAGCGCCGTTCCGCTCTCGAAAGTGAGAATCGACTGGCCTCGCACCAAGGCATGGGGCGACGGCGGCTACTACGCGCGCGTCTTCCTCAATGTCGCAGGACGCGAGCCGGAAGGCACGATCGCGCCGGAAGATTACGAGAAGGTGCGCGACGAATTGATAGCCGGTTTAAAATCCATCACCGACGAAAATGGACGCGAGATCGGCACGCAGGTCTACCGACCCGAAGAGCTTTATAAAGAAGTGCGGGGCGTGGCTCCGGATTTGATCGTCTACTTCGGCGATCTTTATTGGCGGTCGGTCGGGACGGTGGGTGGCGGCAAGCTGCACACCTTTGAAAATGACACCGGCCCGGACGGCGCCAACCACGCGCAGAACGGCATGATCCTCTGGCGTCCCGCGGGCGGGGCCAATGGCACGCGAGAACTGACGGGTGCCAAGATTACCGACGTCGCGCCCACGGTGCTCGATATTTTGGGCCTCACGATTCCATCAGACATGGAGGGCAAATCTCTTGTCAAGTAACGCCCTCGCTCACGCCAGAGTCATGAAGCCGCAACCGAAAAACTTCCTGAGTCAGATCAAAATGGTGCGGGCGCGCACGCCGCTGCGCCTGAGCTTTGGCGGAGGTGGCACTGACGTTTCGCCCTACGCTGATACTCACGGCGGCTGCGTGCTCAATGCCACCATCTCGCGCTATGTCTACGGCACGCTCGTGCCGAAATCGGAGCGCTCGATTGGCTTTCGGTCTTTCGATTATGGAACAGTCGTTTACTGGACGCAGGAAGAGCATTTTCAGTTTGATGGCCAGATGGATCTGGTGAAGGGCGTCCTGAAACGCTTCGATCTCGACAAGTTCCAGACTGATGGTTTCGACCTTTTCGTTCACGCTGACGCACCTCCCGGGTCGGGTCTCGGGAGTTCTTCTACTTTCACGGTCGCGCTGATTGGCCTCTTTCGTGAGTTGCTCGGCTTACCGATCACATCTGCCGGCATGGCGGGCTTAGCCTACGACATCGAGCGCAACGATGTCGGCATCAAAGGTGGCCGGCAGGACCAATACGCGGCTGCTTTCGGCGGCTTTAACTTCATGGAATTCAACGGCGAAGAAGTCGTGGTCACGCCCCTTCGCCTGAGCGAATACCTGATCAACGAACTCGAGTACAACCTTATCCTTTGCTTCACCGGCAGCCGCGAATCGCAGCCAATCATCGACAGCCAGATGGAGAGCGCGAAGAACAAGGAGGCTGCGCCGCTCGCCGCGATGGATCAGGTGAAAGCGATTGCCTACGAGATGAAAAAGGCGCTGCTGGCGAGCGATCTCGATCGGTTTGGCAGGATGCTCCATGAAGGCTGGCTGCAAAAGAAGCAGATGGCCAAAGGAATCACCACGCCCCGCATCGATGAACTCTACGAAGAAGCGCGCAAGGCCGGTGCGATCGGCGGCAAAATCACCGGCGCGGGCGGCGGCGGACACCTTCTTCTCTATTGCCCCTTTAACAAGCGCCACATCGTCCGCGAGCGTCTCAGCGCGTTGGGCACGTCGGTGACCGACTTCCGTTTCGACCCCGTCGGCATGCAAACCTGGCGAGTTTACAAATGATTGACCTCCTTAACCTTAACCCTGCCCGACTTTACGGACGACCCAGTGGCGTCTAGCCTGCCTGCCCTGTGAAAAAGGACCCAAAACTCGTTGTTATCGGTCTCGACTCCGCTACTTGGACAGTCATTCGTCCCTGGATGGCCGAAGGCAGCTTGCCCAACCTGGCCAAGCTGATGGGCGGTGGCGTCTTCGGCACGCTAAATTCCGTTCTCCCGCCAATTACGCCGCCGGCCTGGACATCCTTTATGACCGGCAAACAGCCGGGCAAACATGGCATTTTCAATTTCGTCGAGACCGAGCATGGCGGCTACGCGATGAACTACGCGAACGCCACCTCGCGCCGCTCGCCCACGGTCTGGAAACTATTGAACAACGCCGGTTACAGCGTCGGCACGATGAACATTCCGTTCACCTACCCGCCGGAATCGCTGCACGGATTCCAAATCTCCGGCATGGATACCCCGTCCGAATCCAGCCCGTTCATGCACCCGCCGGAGCTGCGCGAAGAATTGGAAAAGCATCTGGGCGGCATCCAACTTGACCTCCGGTTCCTCGGCTCCATGTCGACCGATGAGCGACGCACCCAGGTGCTCGAGGAGATGAAACAACTCGACGAGCAATGGACCAAGGCAGCCCTTTACCTGCTCGAGACGCATCCGCAGGACGTCATGATGTTCGTCTTCATGTCGATCGACACCGTCCAGCACTACTTCTGGCAGCACATGGATCCGGATCACTTCATCCACGATCCGAAACTGGTGCCGAAATTTGGGGATGCGGTCAGGAAGGTTTACGAGCGCCTCGACGCCGCAACTGGCCAGCTCATCGCCCGGTTACCAGCCGACACCACCGTCCTGGTCGTTTCCGATCATGGCGGCGGTCCAGTGGTCGATCGCACGATCTACCTCAATCGCTACCTGGCCCAGCTTGGCCTGTTACATTACAAGCCGGAATCTACTTCGGGCCTTAGCACTATTCCGAAGAAGCTGATGCGCTTCGGTTATTCCTTGCTCATTCGCACCCTGAGCTCCCGCCAGAAGACCCGTCTCGCCGCACTCTTCCCACAGCTGGTCAAAAAGAGCGAGATGGCTTACTCCGCTTTCACCAGTATCGATTGGTCGCGCACCAAGGCCTATTGCAGCGAAGTGCTGGCGGCGCCGCCCAGCATTTGGGTCAACCTAAAAGGGACCAAACCCCAGGGCATCGTCGACCCTTCCGAGTATGACTCATTGGTTAACCTGATCATCGCAAAATTGACTGAACTGAAAGATCCGCGTGACGGACAGCCCGTGATCAAAAGAGTGTATCGGCGCGACGAAATTTTCCATGGCCCATTTGCGCACGAAGGAGCTGACCTGATCCTTGATTGGTGGAGCGAGAATAGCCTCTTCTCCACCCAACCGAGTTTCCCGGAAGATTCGGACAAGCCTGCGCTGGTTATCCGGGACCATAAGCCATCGGACACTTCGGAGTGGGGCGGCACTCATCGCCTCAATGGAATTTTGGTCGGTCGCTCGCCAGCCTTCAAAGAGGGCGCCGAGATCGAGAACGCGCGCCTCATCGATATCGCACCGACTATCCTTCATATCCTGGGTGTCCCGGTGCCCGAAGACATGGATGGCCAGGTTCTGGTGGAAGCCTTCCGTCCGGAATTCCTGCACGAACGGCCAGTGAAGGCTGGTGCGGCCTCCGGGACAACGAGCGACGATCGCGCTACAGGTTACACCGACGAAGAGTCGGCCAAAGTGGAGGAGCGCCTGCAGGCGCTCGGTTACCTAGAATAATTAACTACGAACGAACTCATCACCTCTTTATGTTTGAACTAATCAAAGCTGATCTTCATCGCAAGACCAATGGCTTCGGCACTCGCCCGGAAGACCAGACGTTTTTCCGCAAGCGGATCACGCCGTTTCTCGAGTTTGGAACCTTTGCCACGATTGTCTACCGTTTCGGTTACTGGGTTTACACGGTAAAGACCCCCGTCATTCGCCAACTGCTGATCGCCGCCTATCTCTTTATCGACGCCTTCTGCATGATGGTCACTGGCATCAAGATTAGTCGCGAAACCAAGGTCGGTCCTGGTCTCATTATTCACAATTTCTCCGGCATCCACATTCTTTGTCATGAGATCGGCCACAGCTGTACTGTCAATCAGGGAGTCAGCATCGCAAACATCCGCGGAGTTGGGCGGGCCACGATTGGCAATAACTGTTACTTTGGCGCCGGCTGTAAGGTGCTGGGCTCGGTGACGATGGGTGATAACGTGGTCGTGAGTGCAAACTCGCTCGTGGTCAGTGACGTACCCAGCAATTGCACCGTCATGGGTGTTCCCGCCCGGATTATCTCGCGCGAAGCCTCGAGTCCTTATCTTAAGACATCAATTACCGCCCTGAACGCGAAGGCCAACGCCGCCAAGGCTGCGCCGACCGACCCCGCGCCGGCAGAGACGACTGCGAGGTAAGTATGTCAGCCGCTACTCGCACAGACCGGTCCGGCGGTTACTCGATCGCCATGGTAGCGGCGTGCCCTTTCCCGGCCAATCACGGCTCGGCGGCAAGTATTCGCGAGATGTCGGATACGCTCACCGATATGGGCCACAAGGTTCATATCGTGACCTACCCCACAGGTCAGGAAGCGATCCGGGTGCGGCGTGCTCAAGTGCATCGCGCCGGAGCTTTTCGACCGGAGACCAATGCCAGGGTCGGCCCCTCTTCGGAGAAGTTTGTCTTCGACTTTAACCTGCTGCGGCTTCTCTGTCGCGTGATCCGGGAAGAGAAAGTCGACATCATTCACGCGCATAACTATGAGGGCGCCTTGGTCGGCATCATGGCCAAGTGGATTACAGGACGCCCTTTGCTTTATAACGCCGTAAACTTGATGTCGGACGAGCTGGCGGGCTATAAGTTCATCCGCCCGGCGTTCGTGGCCAACGCCCTCGCCGGCGCGCTCGATTGGTTTACCCCGATCTTTCCTGATCACATTACCGCTGTTTCGCCGGAGCTGAGGGACTGGTTTGTCGAACACGGCGTTCCAGCTTCCAAAGTGGACATGGTGCCGGCCGGGATCGAGCCAGACCTTTTTGACAATCCGGAGCCGGAGCCGTTTCGCGAGCAATTGAAAATCAATGGGCGTCCGGTGGTGATCTACACGGGCGTCTTGAACGCCTTCCAGCGAGTTGACTATTTGCTGCGCGCCTTTGCTGTGGCTCTGCGTTCGAAGCCGGATGCGCTTCTGCTGGTGGTGAGTCCGCTCGTCTCGGAATCGCACGAACGCGAATATAAACAGCTCGCCAGTGAACTTGGGATCGCGGACTCCATCATCTGGATTGCACCGCATCCGTTGGCAGATTTGCCGAGTTATCTGGCCCTGGCCGATGTGACGGTGGTGCCGCGGCCGGAATGCCCCGGCCACCCGGTGAAGCTGTTAAATTACATGCTCGCCGGCAAGCCGACGGTGTCTTTTGCGGGCGGAGCCAAGGGCGTGCGCCATCTGCACGACGCCTATATCGTGCCCAATCATGATTTCGAGGCGCTCGGACGCGGCATCGTGACTCTCTTGGAAGACCGGAAGCTGGCGGCCGAACTGGGCGCCAACGCCCGCGCCACCGTGCTCGCCGAGTTCGACTGGCGGCAAATATGCCGAAAGATTGAGCACATCTACGATCAGCTCCTGGGAGCGACCTCTCCCGTGTCTATTCCGTCGCTCCCGGAACCGGCCGCCTCCGGATTTGCCGATCGTTAATTCGGTCTTGCTCATGAGCTCGTTTTTCACATCGTTCTGACGGCGCAGCTAGCGTGAATTAATGTCGACAACTTCCCACCGGCCGCGTATGAACTGTGCACTTTGGGCTCCAAAGCCCTCCCTCTCACCATATGGACACGAAAAATGAATTGGCGGGTGAACCGTCGCGGCCCGGACGTGGCAGCTCCCTTCCTCGCCAAACTCCGATCACACAAATGAAGCGCTCGCACTGGACCATCTTCTTCGTCATCTGCATTATCCTGGGGCTTCTCGTCGTCATGACGGTGCTCCACGTCATCAACACGACGCCCTCGCGGGCGCGCATGGCCGGCGCACCTGCACCGGTCGAAACGGTGGTGGCAAAGCACCAGGACCTGAACGAGGTGATCGGCGGAAGCGGAGCGATCGAACAAGCACAGACCGTGCAACTGACCTGCCAAGTGACCGCACAGGTGCTCGAGGTGCCGGTGAAAATCGGCGACATCGTGAAAAAGGGCGACCTTTTGGTGCGCTGGGATGACCGCTTGATTCAAGCAACGCTCGAAGCCAACCAGGCCTACGTTGAGTCGAGCAAGATCAAGATCAAGGACCAGGGCAAGCAGGTCGAGCGCTACCAGGCACTGCAGCAGAAAAGCATGGGCACCGCGCTGGAGTTAGAGAAAAGCGAGATGGCCCTCGCGGATGCAAAGGAAGCGCAAGCCAAGGCCACTCTCTCCCTGCGCCAGGCAGAAATCGACCTCGAGCATTCTAAAATGACGGCGCCCTTGGACGGCATCGTTCTTGAGCGTTTGGTTAATCCGGGTGAAAACAGCCACCGCGACCAGATCGTAATGAAGCTCGGCTCTCTCAATAACGTCCTCTTGGCCGCAAAGATGGGCGAAGACAAGATGCGCTCGGTGCAGCTGGGCCTGGCCGCCGAAGCTAGCTTCCCCTCTTTCCCAGGTGAGCGCTTCGAGGGCAAAGTGGTGAAAATCGATCCGAATATCGACCCCTTAACCCGGACTTTCACCACCTACGCCGAGATCAAAAACGACGACTTCCGATTGAAGCCCGGGCTCTCGGGTTTTGCCCGCATTCGTCGCTCGGCCAAGAACGTGCTCGCGGTCCCCAGCATTGCCATCCTCAACCCGTCCGGAGAACAAGCGTCCGTCTTCGTGGTCGACTCGGATAATCACGCCACGATGCGAAAGGTTCGCCCCGGCATCGTAGTGGACGCCATGACGGAAGTCCGCGACGGACTGAAAGAAGGCGAAAAAGTGGTGACCGTGGGTCAGCTGTATCTCAAGAACAATGACAAAGTGCGCACAACAGATAGATCGCTTGAGAAATAGCGTCGTCTTCACGTTGGC
>JALYOR010000295.1 GCA_030856765.1 Verrucomicrobiota bacterium
ATGTTGGTCCCGGCGAAATCAAACGTCCGCGTCGCGCCAGTCGTGTTGTTGTCGGGAATGGCGATTGCCTCCGTCGTGCTCTCGCGACTGTTCGTGACCAGCGGGCCAAGTTTCGTCCAGCCCGCCGCCATCGCGACCGCTGCCTGCGCGTCGACCATGCCGGCTCCGTAGCGGTTACTGAAGCGGAAGGGTAACCCCGCTCCATTCGTCACATAGCCGCCGGCGGTGTCATCGATTTTGCGCGCGGTCCGGATCAGGATCTCCTTCACATCGCGCCAACCGAGTTCCGGGTTGGCGGTCAGCATTAAAGCGACTACCCCCGAGACGAGCGGAGTCGAGGACGACGTTCCGCCAAAGTCATCCACATAGTCCATGTTTCCCATGATGTTGCCGAGTCCCACGAGACCCGTCGTGGTGATATTTTGATCGTCGCCTTCGCCGCCTGTCGGCGCGGCGATCATGATGTTGCAGCCGGCCTCGGAGAAATTCTGCACGCCCTTGTCGTTATTGCCACCGATAGCGATCACATAGACCGAGTTGGCAAAAGCGTCGTAGTTCGACTCATCGATGCCCGGGCCTTTGTCCCGATAGTTCGGCGTTCCGCCGTTGCCGCCGGCGACGTCATAGACGATGCCTTTGCCGCCTCGACCATTGGTCGCACCTTCCATCAGGGCCGCGCGCGCCATCACGTCAGGCCCGCTCGCGGTGACTGAGTTGTCATCGTCATTACCCCAGCTGTTGCTCGAGACCGTGACGAGTGCCGGGCGCCAGCCGAGCGCATTGGCCGCGTCTTCGTCGGTGAAATCCCCGGCAATCAACCGCAGTCCGAGCAAACTTGCTTCCGGCGCCGATCCGCTCACGCCGATGGTGTTGTTCTGCCGCGCCGCCGCCACGCCACCGCAGCTGGTGCCGTGGGAGTCGATCATGCCGGTTCGTGTCAGGTCGCCCGGATCATTGTTAGGCGGCATGGCGTTGAAGTTCCAATGGTTGGAGGTCATGAAGTCGCCGCCCAGCGGGAGCGCGTTCGGGGAAAGGTCGGGGTGGGCGATGTCCAGGCCATCATCTACGATCGCGATCACCTGTCCGCTCCCGCGGTTTCCGCCGTCCCAGACCGGCTCGACATTGGCGTCGATTCCCATCACTCCCATCGCCTGGCCGGTGTTCTTGAGGTGCCACTGCTGGGGATAAAGAGCATCGTTAGGCGAGGCGCGTGTGTAGCCCGGCATCCGGAATTGCGGCTGCGCGAACGTGCCCGCTTTCTTCAAGGCCGCGTAGCCGTCGATCACCGCGCGGGCATTTGGGAAAACCAGCATCCAACGGCCCTTGGCGATCGTCGGATAAAAACTCGTCGCGCCGCACATGGCCGAGGCTTTGCGGGCCGCCGCCTCACTGTTCGCGGCGATCAGAATTTTCTTTGTCAGGACATATTCACGCAGACCCGTCGCGTTGGTTCGCGCTGCGTCGCGTTGCTCGATAAACACAGGAGCGACTTCGCTCACCCCCTGCATCGTCGTGGTTGCGGCCGCTTCACGGAAGTCTTTGCCCGAGGAGAGCAACACCTCCACGCCCGCGCGGTCGACTTTGGTCACCGTGCCCAGCGCGGTGGATCCTCCTGCGCGCCACTGAGATGCAGAGGCGTCCGGCACCAGCAGGCGCACCCGATCGTCCCGACTCTGGATGGTGCGCATTTGCCCCGCGATTTCCGTTTTCCAAACAATGGATTGCGCAAACGCCCCCAAGGGCGTGAGGGCAATGAGACAGGAGATGATAATTTTTTTCATTAATAATTTATTCCGAGAAAGGCAGTTTAGGTCGGCCCCCGGAAATTAGCACGACAATCGGAAATATATTTTCGGTCGAGCTTGCCTTTTGCGCCGAATTGCGTTGACTTCATGCGCCGTCGCCTCAGAAAGAGCGGCCACATGCGTAATTTAGGAATTCTGAACAATTTATGAAAAATCTCATCCGCGGTCTTCTCTGCGTTTCTCTCTGCGCGCTCGTCCACAGTCCTTTGTCGGGGCACGCTGCGACCAAGAAGGTGACGGCCAAGGCGAAAGCCAGCCAGCCAGCCAGCGCGAAGCCCAAGCCATCCGGCAAGAAAGCGACTGCCGCTCAGCTCCTTGCGAGCGCCAAGAAAGCGCAGGCCGCCATGCTCAAAAATGCCCGTGCCGACAAGGCGCTCGCGCCCACCGTGGCCAAGAACAAACCCTACTACGCCGCGGTCAAGAAACTCGCCATCCAGCTCGATCGGGCCGAGAAAGGCCTCGCCGCCAAGAACAACGACTTCTTCGACGCCGTCAGTAAGGCGCGTTCCGCCGAGACCGAGATGAAAGTCGCCTGGAACCTGACCGACTCGAAAAACAAGAAGGTCATCGGCGCGGCCAACGCCCTCGGCCATTCCCTCGACCTCCTGCGCAAAGATTATTCGAAGGAAGCCGCCCGCAAAAAGAAAGGCGGCGAACTGACCGCGAAGGAAAAGGCCGAATTACAAAAAATCCAAGCCCACCAGAAAGAGCTCCTGGCCAAGATCGCCACGCTCAAAGGCAAAGCGCAAAAGGACAAGGCGCTCGCCCGCGGCCTGGCCAAGATGGAACAAGAGGCCCGGCGCATCGCCAACTCCAAGCCGAACCTTACCGACTACCTGGCCGCCCTCTACCTCCTCGATGATCTCGAGGGCCAGCTCTATGGCTACGATTACTACATCGATCCTGCCTGGCGCAAAGACTGGATCGTGGTCGACACCTATTGGGATTACTACACTCCCATCTACGCCGCGACCTGGAACGACTACGGCTACGATTGGAATTACGTGAACACCCCGGTCGATATCTACGTCGGCGACGAAATCGCCGTGGATGACACCCTCACCGACGCCGACATCGACGCCCAGGAGAATTTCGTCGAGGACGGATCGTTCGACATGAACGATGCCGAAGCGGACCAAGTCGCAACGGACGACGCCGATGACGCCGACGCCGCCGACGCCGCCCCGGCTGAGGGCGCCGATGAATCAGCCGACGCGGCGGATGACTCGGCCGGCGATAATGGAGCCGACGATGCAGCCGATGACAATGCCATGGAGGACCCTGCCGCCGACGATTCTGGCGATATGGACGAAGGTGGTGGCGATGACGGCGACACGGGTGGCGACATGAATGACGGCGGCGGCGACGACAGCGGTGGAGATGTCGACGACGGCGGTGGAGATGACGGCGGTGGAGATGACGGAGGTGGAGATGACGGAGGTGGCGACGACAGCGGCGAGTAATCCCGCCTCACCACAACTTTCCGGGGCAACGACCCCGGCTCTGATAAAGCCGCGGCGGAGATCACTCTCTGCCGCGGTTTTTCATTTGGTCTCGGCGACCGGTTCCGATGGGGGCGGCATCGACCCCGGTAATGAGTGCCATACTCTTGCAACGGCCGCGGTTGCAGACCAGGCGTGAGCCAGGGCGCCGGCCGCGCCGGCAGTTCGGAGCGAAAAGCCGGCACCGCGCGATCATTGAAGTAATCGCCCACTTTGAAACGTGCAAAAACCTCCGGCGTCACCATCTGGCGATGGATATGTCCCTCCCGATCCCGCACTTCAAACCGGAAGATCGCCTCGATCCCGAGCGAACCGGCAAACGGCAGAGCGCGCACCGCCTTGCGCACGATCGTTCCCTCGTGGGCACAACTGGAGAAGAGCAAGGCCGTGGCGAGACAGATGACAAGAGCAAGACGCATGTGAATGGCACCGGTCGGGAAAACGCCTCCGGCGCCGAAACGGTGAGAGCGGCATCATGCAAAATGTCGCCAAATGGTAAAGACAAATCGACCCTAACGGGCTCGGCAATCTGACTCTGAAATATCTTAAGAGGCCCAGCGCCGCCGGGGGTCAGGCATGAATCCGGACCTTTGGCTTTTTGCCCTGCCTTATCTCCTTGAGCTTGATGCAGACTACCGTGAGCCAAGCGATATCGAAGGCATTTCCGAGCGGCTCCTCCTCCTGATCCTTTTCTGGCATATCGCTGTAGGTGCCATCGATCCCGGCGGCCCAGATCTCTTCCCCGGCCTGCTTGAGGGCGACTACGACATCCGCACCGTCCATTCCCCGGGCGAGGTCTTCGAAGAGATCCCAGAGCTTGTTCCGAAAAGGGGAAACCACCTCGCGGGACGTTTTCGTCGACTTTTTCTTCTTCGCTTTCACCGCCCTATTCTCGTGTGTCGTGCCCCACTTGCAACTGGGGAGGGGCGGGGGGAATCGGTTATTGCTCAACGGTTCTTCGCGATGGGAGGGTCAGGTGCCGGGCGGGGACGCGACAGTGCGCATCCCTCCAGAGGCACTGCTGGTACGTGCGATGCTCCCATCCCTGGTCGCCATCGGGGACACCAAATGAAAATCGCCATCATTATCTTATCACTCGTCTGCCTTAGCCAGGTCGTGCTGGCCGACGATCTCGCCAGCCCTACGCCTACCGCCACGCCGGCGATATTTCTCGGTCGCCACGGTCGGGTCACGGCCGCGAGGCGCGAAGAGCGAAGAGACGAGCGCCGGTCCGCTGTCCAGGCGAAAGCCGAGTCCCGGGTAAAAGAAAGAGCCGACCGTGTCGCCAAGGCGACCGCCCAGGCC
>JALYOR010000339.1 GCA_030856765.1 Verrucomicrobiota bacterium
GCCCCGATCCGTGAGACTCCCACCGCTCATCGGAGCACAAAGGCCCCTCCCACTTTCGAGCGTCGTCGCGAGATGACAGATCAATTCCTCGACCAGGTCGGCCATTTTCTCGAAATCGGCATAGGCCCAGTAGGCCTCGAGCATGGTGAACTCGGGGTTGTGCCGGCGCGAGATGCCTTCGTTGCGGAAGTTGCGGTTCAATTCGAAGACCTTGTTGAAGCCGCCCACGAGAAGGCGTTTCAGGTAAAGCTCCGGCGCGATGCGCAGGTAGAGATCGATCCCGAGCGCCTTGTGATGGGTGTGAAACGGCTCTGCCGCCGCGCCGCCCGCCACGGTTTGCAGCATTGGCGTTTCCACTTCATCGAAACCGCGCGCCTGCATGAAATTGCGGATCTCGCGCAGGATGGCGACACGCTGGGCGAAGACTTCGCGCGAACGCTCGTTGGTGATGAGATCGAGGTAGCGCTGGCGGTAGCGCGCTTCCACATCCGTCAAGCCGTGCCATTTCTCCGGGAGCGGCCGCAAGGTCTTGGCCAGCACTTCGAAGCGGTGGACCTTGAGCGTCGGCTCGCCGGTCTTGGTCAGGAAACAGGAGCCTTCGACCCCTATGAAATCACCGAGATCGAGCAAACCGAACGTCTCCATCGCTTCCGGGCCAAGCTCTTTCGCCTGCACGTAAACTTGGATGCGCCCACTGGCGTCGCGGAGATCGAGGAAATGGCTTTTCCCCATGTCGCGATGCGCGGTGATGCGGCCCGCCGCCCGCAACGTGACGTCTTCGGCAAACTGTTCGCGCACCTCTGCGATCGAGCCCGTCGGGGTAAAGCCCTGGCCAAACGGCGCCACGCCGCGGGCCCGGAGCGCCTCGAGTTTCTGGCGCCGGAGCGCGATCAATTCGTTTTCTTCTTCCATGTGTAGCGGCGGCTGTGTCAGCCGCGAAAGCGAACGGAATGTAGCCGGAAACGACGGCCTGCACAGATTTTCCCTGGGCTGGCGAACGGGAAATAATCACCAGGGAGGCCGGGACAGCGCTTGATCGTAAGTGCCGGCTTCGATCCGTTCGCGCAATTGCCGAAACGGCAGCTGCGAGACGATGCTGCCGCCGATTATCTCCACCGTCGAGTCGTGTTTCGGAAAAGCAGCTAGGGCGCGCTCGTAGGCAGCTCGATCGTGCGTCCGCAGGGCGAGCAGCGCGTAGAGCTGACCGGCCGGCGTGGCTACGTGGAGCAGAGATTCGAGCTGCTTAGTTGCGGTCGGTTCTTTCAGAAGAGCACGGAGTGCCCGTTCGCCATCCGACATCTTCCCGGCGACACCGATCCCGCCGAGGGCAAAGACAGGAGTGTTTTGCAAAGTAGCGGCCGGATCAGCCGTCGCATGGCCCAGCGAAACAACGGCGAGCAGCAGGGCGCCAAACAAATGCATGAGTTTCAAAGTTCGCTCCCTGGTTTGCGGGCGAAAACATTCCTGCGCCGACTCTGGTGTTCTACCTCGACCCGGTCGTAGCTGGATTTCGCATCCATCACATTTTCCTCAACAGAACGATGTCTTGATGACCCGTCGGGAGATATTCGAGAACTTCAAAGTAGCGCGACCAGACCTTGCGAATGTATTCCAGGCTGTGATAGGCCTCCTGGTAGTAACCCGAGGGCGAGGAATCGCCGAGCAAGTTTGAATAGGATGGGACAAAGGTCGCAAAGCCCGTCTGGGCAAAGGCTGTCGCCAGGTCCGGCGGCATGCGCGTCGCGCGAAGCTCCGAGCCGATGACCGAGAGAGCCAAAACTCCACCCGGACGAGTGATGCGCCGAAGCTCATTGAGCCAGGCATGTTGGGTCTCTTCCTCCAGATGAGTCATAACCGAGATGCCGTAGACAATGTCGAATTGTTCGTCAGAATACGCCGTCGGCGGATAGGGCTCGATCCGGTTGAAGGAAGGACCGATGAGATTTTCGCGATCCCAGGCGATCGCCTCGGCATCGATATCACAGCCATATAGTTTCTCCGCGGGCAGGAAGGTCATGAGTTGCGCGATGACTCTTCCGCAGCCGCACCCCCAGTCGAGAATCGTTTGCGCCTCCGAGAATGGAATCCACTTGCCGATGCAGGTGAGGAGGAGACTGGTCAGTTGCTGCGCCACGGCGAGGAAGTTGGCGCTGCCGCCCACTCGGTCTTGCAAATGGACCGGCGGGAAGAGATCGACCGATTCCCCGCCGGCGTAGGTAATGAAAGGATGGAGCGCCGATCCACCCTCGCGGTGAGGTGTCAGGTAATCGTGACTTGAGAGGGAGTGACCAGGCCTAACGGGAGCGGGCCCGTAACGTCGAATCCGCTCCGGGTCAGATGCGGCCGATGCCCCAGGGTCGGTGTGTAGTGAACCATGACATCGGGCCGTTCTTGTAAAGGAATGGCAGAAAACCAGGGTCGCCCTGCCAGACCGATATCGACGCAGTCCAAGGCGACATCCGGGTGGAAAATCCAGCCCCGAATGCGCGCCTCGCCGTCACGCCGCCACTCCAACAAATCAATGCAGGCGCAGGTCAGAATTCGATTAACGGTTTGGTCGCTTGGCACTGGATAGAGACTCGGAAATTGCTTGCGGTCGCGGAGATGATGCCGTTTCACTCGCTCCATGAAAACAAAAGCCTGGATGAGTTTGGTGGCGGCGGGAAGTCTTGCCCTCGGCAGTCTGGCCTTTGGGCAAACGGTGGAGATGACCGGCAAAGTGCTCACGGTGAACAACAACATGGTCGCGGTCCAAACCGAGAGCGGAGTCTGGCAAGTGACGCGGGGCTCGGGCACGAAGATCAGCGGCGACTTGAAGGTGGGTGCCACGGTCACAATCAACTGCAACGCGTCCGACGCGCAAAAGAAGGAGGGGCCGACCTCAGAATAATTCGTTAGGTAAAGCTGGCTCAGAGTGCGCCGCCCCCCGGTTTGGCGGCGCGATGTTTTTACGGCGCGAACGTTGAGCCCGGCACGAGAGTGGCTATCATCCGCTCTCTCAGCCATGCGTTTTTCTGCCTCCATTTTTCTCCCCAAATTGATTATCCGCGGCCTGCTCCCGCTGTTCGTCTGCTTGCTCTGTCTCGAGCGCGCCGCGGCGGGCGACGCCAAGTCGATCCAGCGCTTTGGCGAAGCGATCGTGAAGATGTCGCCCACGATCGACCCGGCCGAGGCTCAACTGGTGGCGAGGATGTCCCACGAAACGGCACGCCGCCTGGCCAAGGAATGGCGGGTGGTGCCGCCCTCCAACTTCCATAATTTCCTCATTCACATGGGGGCGCGGGAACGCGGTTTCTGTTTCGATTGGGCGCACGGGATCGGCGCCCAGCTTCGCACTCTCCCCTTGAAGACGCTGGAACTGCATTGGGCGGAGGCCTATCCCAACTACCGGCTCGAACACAACGTCGTCGTCGTGACGGCAGTGGGCCAACCGATCGGCACCGGATATATCATCGACGGCTGGCGCGCGGCCGGGCGGTTACTCTGGTGGCCGGTGCTGAAAGATGAATATCC
>JALYOR010000348.1 GCA_030856765.1 Verrucomicrobiota bacterium
GGTCATCATTTTTCGGCGGAAATTCCATGGCCCACCTTACAGAGAGAATCGAATTGGACACATCGGCGCGGTAGGTCTCCGCGCAGAATTCCTCAAGCGATCAGCATTTTCCGCAGCAACGACCTAACTGGCGGCCTCGGAATAGGCGGTCATGCCGCCGGTGACGTTGGCCACATCCTGGTAACCGGCGGCCTGGAGCAGGCTGGTTGCGATGGAGCTGCGGTAGCCGCTGCCACAAATCACCCGGATGGATCGGTCCTTGGGCAAATCCGGCAGCTGGTGGGCAAAAGAAGCGAGCGGCACGTGCTTCGCCTTCTCGATGTGGCCATGGCGCCATTCCGTCGGGGTGCGAACATCGATCAGGAGCGGGCCGTTGGTCAGCTGACCCTTGATCTCTTCCACGCTGATCTGGGGAAGCTTCTCCGGCTTGGTGACGGTCTCGGCATGGACGTAACCGAGGATGTTGTCGAAGCCGATGCGGGCCAGATCTAACTGCGCTTTTTTGGCGTCGTTAGGCGAATTGAGTATGAGCACGATCGGCTTGTCGCCCGGGACCATGAACCCGGTCCAGGTGGAGAAAGAAGGGCTGCCCATCCCAATGTTGATGCTGCCAGGGAAATGTCCGGCCCCAAACGCAGCGGGCGGACGCGTATCGATCACGGTCGCCCCGCTTTTCTTCGCGTCCGCAAGGTCGCTCTCGCTCATTTCCTTGAGCTGAGGGAGCGAGGAAAGCGGCGGGGCGCCGCGGAGGTTGAGATCAACATCGTAGGAGAAATAGGCCGGGCGATCGGGGAGATTGGCGGTCATTTCCCTAACGAATTGGTCGCGATCAGTTAGCTGGAGAGCCCAGTTCAGTTTGCGTTCCTGGCCAACGAGCGAAAAGGGCGCATCGGAAATGGCGCGACCGCAAAGCGAGCCGGCGCCGTGCGAGGGATAAACCTTCACCTCATCGGGCAAGGTCATGACCTTTTGGAAGAGGGAATCGTACATCTTGCCGGCCAGCCCGCTGGGGTCTTCGTCGGCGTCGCGCAGATCGGGACGGCCGACATCGTTCACAAAAAGAAGGTCGCCGGTGAAGAGGGCAATCGGTTGCTCCTTTTCCCTAACGAGAAAGGAGAGACTGTCGGGCGAATGCCCGGGGGTGGCGAGGAGCTCGAGATCGAGCGAGCCGATTTTGATCCGGTCGCCATCTTGGGCTGCGATGTGTTCGTATTTTGCCGGGGCGAGATGAGAAACATAGACTTTCGCTCCTGTCCGCTCGGCCAGCTCGCGAAAGCCGGAGGCGAAATCGGCGTGGGGATGGCTGTTGAGAATCGCGATGATGCGGAACCCTTCGCGCTCGGCGTCGGCGAGATAGTCATCCACATCGCGTTTGGGATCGACGACGGCGGCTTCACCGTCGCTCCCGAAAAGGTAGGACGCGTGGGCGAGACCTTCGACAAAGAAGCGTTTTAGATACATGGCTTGATTCTAATGTGTAAAGCGGCGTGTGCCGGACAACATGCTGCGCCCGCGCAGCGCAGGCAAGAGCCGCCCAGCCGGTCGGAGTCCGCCTCAAAAGTCGTTAGGCGCCGACTTGCGATCGGCGCCTAACGAAAGAAAATGATGTGAATCAACGGCTAGTTGGTCACCACAGGCATGGTGCAGCACGAGTCCGTCTTGGCCGTGGAAGGATCGGAACTGGCCTGCCTGGCGTCGGCGATCGTCGGCATGGAGGAGCCCCCGGCCACCTTTTTTACCTCGGTCTTTTCAATCCATTCGTCGGTCACTCCGTCGAGATGGACAAAAGCGCGTTTGACCAACTCGGCCACGTTGGTGTTCGGCGCGAGCATGCCCGCCGCGATCATTTCATTGGCAGCGGTCGTCACGGAGGATTCCGCCTTGGAGACGCTCGGGACATAGCCCAGTTTCGAGAGCGCGACCGCGTTCATTTGCGGATTGGAGGCGAGATATTTCTTGTCGATCGACATCTGGGCCGCGGCAGTGGGGTTGGCGTTCACATATTTGGCACCTTTGAGAAGGGCGCGGGTAGCGCCGGCAGCCGCTTTCGGATTGGCGGTCAGCCATTTTCCGTTAGCGATGACTTCGCAGCAGTACTCGTCTTTGTAACCTTCGTCGACCGCCTGGTCGGCGACGTTTCTCACTTTGCCGCTGGTCAGGAGCATGGTGCCGATCGGTTCGGAATCTGCGACCGCATCCACTTCACCCTTGTCGATGGCCAAACCGAGTTCGCCGACCGGGAAGACCTTCCATTCGATCTCCTTGCTGCCGTCGATCCCGTGACGTTTGAGGACGCGGTTGGCGTAAACAAAGGGCGGAGTTCCCATCCCCGGCACACCGATCCGTTTGCCGCGCAACTGTTCGACGGTGGTGATGTCGCTCTTGGCCGAGGCCTGGACGCGGAGACAGCCGGTGTGGATGCCGCCGGTGAACTTGACGTCGAGTCCCTGCTCGATCGGCTTAAGGAAATACATCACGAGATGCTGGGTGATGTCGTAACCGCCAAGGGCGAGGGTATCCTTGTAGTTCTTCCAGTCGCATTTGATCAGTTCCACATCGAGCCCTTCATCCTTGAAGTAACCGTTCTCGACCGCGCTGAAGATGGAAGCTTCGCAGGTAAGGCCAATGTAGCCGACGCGCACCTTGTTCGACTCGGGCTTGGCAGAAGAAGTGTCCTTCTTGCTGCAGCCGGCGAGGAGCAGTGCGGTCAAAGCTGCAGCGGTGATGAGTTTGTTTGGGATCATGTCTTGTTCTCCTATCGGTTTTGTTTGTTAGTTTAGAAAATAGTGTGGTCTGAAAAGGCGCACCGCGCGGGGGTAAGAGTCAGAACCCGGTCGTTCGAAGAGGACCGAGCGGCTTCCTGACCCGGGATGCACAGATACCAACGCCCGCCGAAGATGGGAGCCGACGGCGGCGTTGGTCATGAGGACGTTTCCTGGCCTTCCTAGAAGTAGAACTGCGTCTGGACATAAAAGAAGTCGATGTCCTGGTCCGGCCCGGTCTGTTTGATGAAATCGCCGGCGAAGAAATGCGAGTAACCGAATTCCATGTCGAGATGCTGAGTAAACTTATAGTTAGCTACGAAATCCACTTCCGATCCGACCTGCTTTGAAGTCCCTGGAGCGCCCCCGCGGACGACGCCGCCCCCCGCATTGTAGAGCGCGTCGGCTGATTCCGCGCGCCAGAAGAAATGGCCTTCGGCTTTCAGCGTCAGCTTGTCTTTGGCGGCTTTGATGGAGGCGCCGGGATGCAGATCGACAATGTTCTGGCGGCCAATGGCGTCGATGTAGCCAAAGTAGGCGTGCCCGAGGGGGAAGAGCTGGTTGAAGGTACCGACATCGCCTCCCGCGGCATCATCGCCGCTGGCGTAGTCGAAGCCGAGCCACAGCCGTGGCACCAAGGGCACCGGCTTGAAGGTGTAGCCTGCTTCGGACGCGAGCATCCAGGCG
>JALYOR010000353.1 GCA_030856765.1 Verrucomicrobiota bacterium
ACCTCGCAGTCGCAGTGAACGCGTACTATGTCTACCTGATGACCAATCGCAGCAGAGTCGTCCTTTACACCGGCGTAACGAACGATCTGGCGCGTCGGGTGTGGGAACACCAGAACGGCACGGTCAGAGGGTTTACAAAGAAATACCGCCTGACACTTCTCGTTCACCACGAGACCTATCACGACATCGGCCAGGCGATCGATCGCGAAAAGCAAATTAAAGGATGGCGGCGAAGTAAAAAGAATGCACTGGTCCAAACTCTGAATCCAAGATGGGTCGATCTTTCCAGCACTCTTTATCAGCCTCGTGAGGTCCCTCGCCGTCCTGCGGCGGCTCGGGATGACAAAACGGACGGCGGCGCTCCGCCACCACTTTGAAGCGCCCTTTCCGCGGCCTTGGCGCCATTCTTTTCAAGGAGTTCATCGTGGTTATGCGCGATCCGATGACGCTCTTTTTCATGCTCTTCCCTCCGCTGATCGAGATGATCGCGTTCGGCTACGCGCTCGATAACGACGTCAAGCACATGGCGATGGTTGTCTTTAACGAAGACCGCACCGCGGAAAGCCGCCAACTGCTCGACCGCTTTGTGAACACCGAGACCTTTCGGATCGTTGGCGAAGTAAACAGCGCCGAAGCGATGGCGAGCGAGATACGCGCAGGCCACGCCTACGTTGGCCTGCAAATCCCGCCCCATTTCACCCGCGATCTGCGGTCCGGCCGCCCGGCTCAGGCGCAAATGTTGATCGACGGCTCCAATTCCACCACCGCGCTCCAGGCACTCAACACGGCGGTCGCAATCGCGCTCACCCAGTCGACCGAGATGCTGCTCAAGGAGAGCGGACGACGCGCGCCCCCGGTCGAGATCCGGCCACAGATGCTCTACAACCCGACCATGCGAAGCCCGAACTTTTTTGTCCCGGGTGTGATCGGTATCGTGCTCCAGATCGGCACCACCTTTGCCACCGCCATGGCGGTGGTGCGGGAAAAGGAGCGCGGCACGCTCGAGCAGCTTCTCGTTAGTCCGCTCAGCCGCTGGGGCCTGATGCTCGGGAAACTGATCCCCTACCTTTGCATCGGGATGCTGATGGCTTTCCTCCTCTTCGGGATCATGCACTACGTTTTCTTCGTCCCGATCGCGGGCAGCATCGTGGCCATGATCCTGGCGACGCTGGTCTACGTCTTCGCCCTGCTCAGCCTCGGACTGCTCGTCGCGACCAAGGCGGAGAACCAGATGCAGGCTCTACAGATGTCGATGGCTTTTATTCTGCCGAGCGTTTTCTTCTCGGGCTTCATCTTCCCGCGTGAAACCATGCCGGCGATCTTCTACTGGTTCGGCGCCGCCCTCCCCACGACCTACTTCATCGGCTTGATGCGCGCGATCATCCTGCGCGGCGCGACCTTTCTCGAATATGCGCCCTCGTTAGGCATTCTGACGCTCATGGCCGCGCTGCTCTTCGTCGTCTGCGCCCTGCGTTTCCGGAAAAAGATCGGCTAACGAACGGCCTTACTGCTCCCGCTATTTGTCATCCCGAGCCGGCGCAGCGCGGCGAGGGACCTCGCAATTGCAATACAAAGTCCACTCCCCGGAGAGCGCGTCGATTGCAACTGCGAGGTCACTCTCCGTCCTGCGGCGGATCGGGATGACAAAGCAGGGAGAGAGCGCCGGCTCGTTAAGCGTGGACGAGCAATAGGCTGGCGATCGAGAGATAAAAAAGCAGCGTCAGTATATCGGCCAGCGCGAGGGTAAGCGGCCCGGCCGCGATCTTCGGGTCGAGCCGCAGGGCGTGGAGAACCGACGGAATGCTCAAGCCCAGGAGGCAAGCCATCACGAGCGAGGCGAGGATGCTCGTGCCGATGACGAGCGCGGGCCAGCCTTCCCCGAGCCAGAACCAAACGATCGCCGCGACGAGCCCGCCGCAAGCTGAGCCGAGTAACAACGCCGTGGCGACTTCCCGGCGAAAAGTCCCAAAATACCAGCGCAGGGTCGGACGACTCGAGCGCAGGGCCTGAATCGTCACCGCCATCGATTGAATGCTCACGCTCTCCCCCAGCCCGAGCAC
>JALYOR010000365.1 GCA_030856765.1 Verrucomicrobiota bacterium
GTGTTGCGCACGATCAAGCGGCTGCTCTGAGGGAGGAAATTGGC
Source organism: Verrucomicrobiota bacterium (assembly GCA_030856765.1). Lineage (GTDB taxonomy): Bacteria > Verrucomicrobiota > Verrucomicrobiia > Chthoniobacterales > UBA10450 > Palsa-1392. Next base: position 45 of record JALYOR010000365.1, read on the forward strand.
GCTGGCGCCAGTAGGAAAGGGAACGCCCTGGTCCTTGAGAAAGTCGAGCGCGGTCTGCCGATTGACCAATTGCTGCCCGCCGGTGGTTTCCTGGGTATCCCTGCCGGTTCCCGCGGCCTGTCCTACCCTGGTGGCCGGGCGATCGAGGGCATTGGCGCCGACGCTGACCGAGCTACTGATGAAACCGGGCGGCACGCGATATTCCTTGGTGAAGAGGTCGCTGCTTTGCTCGTTGATCGGAATGACCGAGACGGCATAAGGCTCGACTTTCACTTTCAAACCGGCCTGGCTGGCGATGTAACGGAGCGCTTCGCCTAACGGAATCTGATTGAGCGTAATGGTGATGCGGGCATCGCTTGGCGCGATCGATGGTGAGGCAGGGAGCGGCACCGGCGTGGGCTCGACGCCGACGACCGCGTCGGGTGGCGCGCCCGGCAACGGCGGAGCGGTCTCGGGCAGGGGCGCAGGGGCGGGAGCCTCGGCCCGGCCTAACGACATCGTCCGCAGGACAATATCGACCCCGCGCTTGCCCTCAGACGAGGGATCATTGGCGGCGGCTTGCTGGCGGAGAAAATCAATCGCCTCCCGAATGCTGGCGTCGCGAAATTCGATCTTCGGGATGATGATGCTGTTGAGCTTGTTGGTGATGCGCGCGGTGCCGCCGGCGTCACGGGCAAAGGCATCGCTGATCGGGCCGACGGCCTGGCCGTATTGGCGCACCGGTTGTTCCCAGCCTTTCTGGACCTGCCAGAGGGAGCGCGAACGTGTTTCATTGTAGGCCTCTTCTCCGTAATGCCGCTTGGTGTTGTCGATGCGCTCCTGACCCCGGCGGGCGGCGACGTTGTAGGGATCGAGGTTGAGCACCTGCTCGTATTTCTTGAAGGCGAGATCGTAACGGCCGGAGGCGTAATAGCCGTCGGCGTCGGCCAGGAGTTTCTTCACGTCTTCCACCTTGGCGATGAATTTCGGGCCCATCGTCTTGTTGAAATAATTCGGCTCGGCCAGGTGGGCGAGGAGGTTGGCGGCCGGGCGGCAGTTAGGATCGTAGCGGTCGCTCACCACCTCGCGCACGATCTGCTCGGCCTCGACGTATTTGCCTTCGGCGATGCGCTGTTCGGCCAGCTTCACTCCGCTCTCACAAAAGCCTTGGAGCGCCGCGTCGTGCTCGCCAGCGGCGGCGAGGGAGTCGGGCAGGAAGTTAACTGCCACTCGGAATTCTTCGTGGGCTTTGGCAAAATTATTCGCGGCCAGCGCGATCTTGCCACGCTCCAGCGCCCCTTGCCCCTGCACGATACCTTCCTGCCGGCGCGCGATTTCTCGCTCGGCCAGTGTCCGCACATTCTGCGCGCTGCCCGTCCAGCCGGATACGAGGAGCAGGATGATGAAAAGGCTGGAGCAGCGGAGAATGGAGAAGTTCATGTGCAGTGGCCGCGGTTGTAGCGGGATGCGTTCTACCCGGCAAGAAAATAACGCCGCCTAAAGGCAACCCCGGCGCGGACCACCCGAACCCCTCGAATGTCGTAGCGGTCTGCTTACGGCCGGACAGGACCGATCTCCATCTTTTCGTTAGGCTGGCGTGTGTCGACGATGATCGCTTTCTCCGGCTGGACGTCGAGCAGCCTGTAGGTGACGTCTTCGACCGGTTTGAGGGTAAATTCCTGATCCTTTTTCACCGCAAACGTCTGCTCCGCGCCATCCCAGGTATAGAGGAAATTGGCGACCGACTCGGGTGAGGTCGCCCGTTTCTCTTTCACCAGGCGGACCTGGTCGTGAGTGTCCACCTGCTCGAGACTGAGCTCCGAGACGTCGACGGTGGTGCCATATTTGTCGTTCTCGTATTTCTCGGTGTAGCCGGTGAGCTTGTATTTGGTCCCGGCCACGACCTCGCCGATGTGCAGGAATTGAGTGGGCTTGCTCGGGTCCACGTTATTGATCGCGTAGGTGTCACCGACCGAAGAAGAGAAGACGAGCGGGAAGGCTTCCTGGGCAAAAGAGCGCAGCTTGAGCTTAAAGGTGTAAGGCGGATGCAGGGCTTTGTCGGTCGGATTGGAGTGGCCGACCCACTCGTCGAGGTTGGTAAAGCCGTCGCTGTCGGCATCCTGGGTGAGCACGTCGGCCTCGGTAATGGGGAGGCCAAACTCCTCCAGCCATTCGTTAGGCACGGGCGGATGGAGGAGGGTGTTCTGGAGCGTAGCCGGCTGCCCATCCGGGCCGATGAAATGTTTTTCGGGCACGAAGAGTCCGGAGCGGCCGCTCGAACTCCACTGCGAGGGCGCCTGCAACTTCGGCCGTGCCTCGGCAATGGCGGCGGCTTGTCCGGCCGGGACCTTGTCGTTCGGCAGCGGCGGATTTTGCAGGGCGCCGAATCGCTCGCTGAACCCGGAGGCACTGAGAAAAATGAAAACCGCGCAGATGATAAGCAAAAGCGCCCCGGCAAGGACGGCGGCACGGTCGTAATGAGTGCGGAGCCAGTCCATGCCCTAACGACCCTCCTTTTCCGGAAAATTGAAGCGCAGAATTTCGATCTTGGCCGCCACGTTCACGTGTTCAGTCCCCACGATGAAGCTGATTCCCTGCTCCGGAGGATTGGATGCGCCCGCCGTGGGCAAGGCGGGAACGGCGGCCGCCTCGCCACCTCGTTTCGGTCCTTTGTCGACCTGATTTTTTACCTGCACCGTGCGGATGATATAAAATTGCTCCTTCGCGGCGGCGACCTGGTTAAAGACCCGGCGCAGCGCGGCGGGGCTGCCGGCAAAGACGAGATCGATCGAGGTGGAATCGACAATATTGAGTTTCTCCGCCGGAGCCGGGGGCATTTTCGCCGGTTTGCCCGCGCCTGCGGCGGCCGGCGTGGTCGTGGGAGCAGTTGCCCGTTCTTCGGGCAACGGGCTGCGGGTGAGGCTGGTGAGCGAATCGACGTGGGCATCAATGATGGTGTTGACGACCCACACGATGGCGCGCAATTGCCGCCCGAGGCGCGGGGCCGCAAGGCTGTTGGGAAGTGAGGTCGCGTATTCATCGAAGCCGAGGTTGAAATTTTCGGGCAGTTGCACCTTGGCCGCGCGGGCCCGCTCCATCACCGCGGTGGTGGCCTGCCGGAGGAGCGATTGAAATTCGTTAGGCTGGAGGTCGGGTTTCGGGAACATCCGATTCTTTAACTCCTCCTCCAGCGCGAGGAGCGAGCTGCGGTAGCTGTCGGTCTGCGCTTTGGCTTTGGAAAGATTGGCCTCATTCGGGAAAGGGCTGCTCCCGCGCAGGCGGTTGAGCTCCGTGATCGTGGTCTCGAGCCGCTCCTGCTCGGCGGCCGCGGCGCCTTTCTCGTGCAGCAGGAAGAAGAGACTGAGCAGGGTGCAGGCTCCGAGCGCGACAAGAAAGCCACCAAGAAACTTGTTTTGCCGGAACCAGTTCATTGCAGCGGGAAAGGTTGGCGCAGCTTCAGCCGCAACTCGTAAGGGTAGGCCCACTCCGTGTCGGTCGGCGTGCTCGGCCGGATGACCTCCGATTGCTTGTTCGGGTCGACCTCGAAAATGGTGGAGTCGAGCAAACTCCGGAAATAATCGACCACGATTTCCTGCTGTTTCGGATTGGAAAGGTAGAGCCCCCGAATGAACACACCATCGATCATCGGCACCGTCTTCGGTCCGGCGACGGCGCCGCGCGGCGGCGCGCTATTGCCCGGGGCGCTGACCGCAGGGGCCGTCCCCGCCTCCCCTAAAATCCTGCCGGCCGAAGTGGGCGCGAGCTCGGTGATCCAGATGTTCTCGTTCGGCAAACGCGCGTTGAGATCGTCGATGATCCGGAGCCAGGCACCGCGATCGCTGATCGCGGTGAGGAGCGGTGTGGCCATCGCGTCGAGGGTGGCGGTTTCCTTGCGCAGGCTGGCGATGCGCGTTTCCACTCCCCGCATCTGGTCGACCTGGACCTGAAGCGAATCCGCTACCTGCGCCTGGATATGGGCGGAACGCATGAAATAGAAGCCCCAGCCGAGGAGGGCGAGCACCAAACAAACGCCCGCGAGGACGAAATAGGGACGGCGCTGTTGGAGCCGCTGCCGGCGGACGACGCTGGCCGGCCGCAGGTTCAACTCCATCGGACAATTCATGGTGCTGCGGAGCGCGAGGCCGACCAGTTCGCCTAACAAGTGGGCGGAATGCGCGACTTCCTCGAGCATCACCTCGTGGCCGACGGTGACGTTGCGGAGGGGATTGAAGAACTCGATCGACCACTGCAGTTTCTCATGGAAAAACTCGCGCATGTAGGGCGTGGTGACGGTGCCGCCACAAAGGAAAACGCGCTGCGGCGGGTTCCCCTGCTGCTGGGTGCGATAGAAGCTGATCGAGCGAGCCACCTCCGCATGCAGGCGGGTCATGGCGTTGCGGACGAGTTTCGAGACGCGCGCCACCTGAGGGTCGGAAGCTTCGGCATAGGCGCCGCCCAGACTAACGAATCCATCCTGCTTCTTACGCAACTCGGCCGCCGCATATGGTTCATTGAACTCCTTCGCGATCGCTGAAGTGATGGAGCTGCCGCCGATCGGGATGCTGCGGCTGAAGACCTTGCCCGGTTCGACGAAGAGCAGGTTGGTGGTGCGCGCGCCGATATCGATGAGGAGCGAGCAGCCGGTCAGCTCGCTGTAGTTGTAGCGAAAGGCGTTGTAGAGCGCCATCGTGGCCACATCCACCCGCGTCGTGATCAGACCCGCGCCCTCGACCACGGCGTTGATCGCTTCGAGCAGGTCGGCCTTGATCGCGACCAGCACGACCTCTATTTTTTCGGCCGAGCCGGAGCCGACGAGCTGGTAATCCCAGACCACTTCCTCGATCGGAAACGGCACGTTTTGCTGCGCCTCAAAAGTGATAATGCGCTCGATCTTATCCTGCTCGACCGCCGGCATTTTGACGAAACGGGCAAAAACCGATTGCCCGGAGACAGTGTAATCGATCGGCCGCCCGCGAATCCCGAGTTCACGCAACATGGCCGGGAGCAATTCAGCAATCTGCCGATTGCGGTCGGTCTCGGCGGCCGGATCGGCGGTCACCTCGCGCAGGCGGTAGCCGGTTAAAACCAGGCCGCCGTTAGGCTGGGCCTGAAATTCCGCCAGGCCTAACGTTTGCGAACCGAGATTAAGGCTAACGATGCGAGGTGCGGCCGGCATGGAACGCAATCAACGGCCGGCCGATTTGATCTGCTGGTAGCGATCCCAATAGAGCGGCGCAAACGGCGTCTCGTTCTTGTTCAAAACCAGGCCGGTCACCGCCGGAAGGGCGCTATACCAATCCGGCCGGGCGCGGGCCAGACTGAGTTCATCTTTGACCGCACCGCCCTGCAAGACCTGCACGGCGACATTCTCCACCGTGTTGGCGGTCAGCGGACGATTGCCCATGACGTAAGCGAGCGCGCGCGGCGGCACATAGACGACCGAGCGCAGTTCCTTCCCGCCCAGGATATTGACATGCGTCACCTCGCCGGTGAGCAGTTTGCCGTTGACGAGAATGAAATACTTGAAGGTCGCTTCCTCGGTGAATTCCGGCACGGCAGCAAACTCCACTTCCACTTCCAGCCAGCGATCGCGGGTGTTGGTGCGGAAAGTTTCCGCGCCGCTGTAGTTGAACTCCGGGGTGGCGATCAGATTGCGGGTGATTTTCGTCAGTTGAAGATCGGGAGCGGGCGCTCGGGTCTGCGCACTGAGCGGGCCGCCGGCCAGGCTCGCCAAGAGAATCGTTAGGCAAATTCTTAGATGCATGAAGCCGGCATTCCAGCGGCTTTTCGCGCCGAAAGCGAGAACTTTGCGAAACGAGGTGAGAAATTCCCCTGGAGCAGCGCGGTCCTAGCGTTGGGCGGCACGCTCCAGCCATTCGCGGAAGTAATCGATCGTGCGCACGATGCCTTCCTCAAATTCCACTTTCGGTTCCCAGCCGAGAATTTTCTTCGCCCGCCCGATATCGGGCTGGCGCACTTTCGGGTCGTCGACCGGCAGCGGCTTGTATTCGATCCCCGATTTGGTGCCGGTGATGCGGATGATCTCTTCGGCGAATTGCTTGATCGTCATTTCCCGCGGGTTGCCGATGTTGACCGGCTCGTGAAAATCCGACTGCGAGAGCCGGAAGATCCCATCGATCAAATCGGAGACGTAACAAAAAGAGCGGGTCTGCGCGCCATCGCCGAAGATCGTGAGCGGATCGCCCGCCAAAGCCTGGCCGATGAAGGCCGGCACAACCCGGCCATCGCGCAATCGCATCCGTGGCCCGTAGGTGTTGAAGATGCGCACGATCTTGGTGTCGATGCCGTGGTAACGGTGGTAAGCCATCGTCATCGCCTCGGCGAAACGCTTGGCCTCATCGTAAACTCCGCGCGGGCCGATCGGATTCACGTTGCCCCAGTAGTCTTCCTTTTGCGGGTGGACGAGGGGGTCACCGTAGCATTCCGAGGTGGAGGCGAGCAGGAAGGTCGCTTTTTTCGCTTTGGCGAGACCCAGCGTGTTGTGGGTGCCAAGCGCGCCGACCTTCAGGGTCGGGATGGGCAATTCCAGATAATCGATCGGGCTGGCCGGCGAGGCGAAATGAAAGACATAATCGATCTCGTCGGGCACGAACAAATACTGCGTGACATCCTGCTTGATGAAGCGGTAGCTCTGGTTCCCCGCCAGGTGCTCGATATTCGACAGATGGCCGGTGATGAGGTTGTCGATCGCGATGACGCGATGGCCTTCCGCCAGCAGCCGATCGGTCAGGTGCGAGCCCAGAAATCCGGCCCCGCCCGTGACGACTGTAACGGGCTGTTTGCGAGAAGGCGCGGCCATGCCGCGATTATGTAGCGGCAGGACGCCGCCTTGGCGAGGACGATTTTCCCGCGCGCGAAAATCCGTCAGCCGGCCGCGGGATCACTCTGCTCGCGCTTCGTCTGAAGCAGATTATGAAGGCTTCGAAGGGTGGCAAAGTTCTCAGCCACCAGTTCCTCGTCCTCCACCCGAACACCCAGCTCTTCCTCAAGAAACGTGATCAGTCGAATCAGCGCGAGAGAATCGATATGAAGGGGTTCGTCTGGATCACTGATGGGCGGGAGCCCGGTCCGATTCTCGTCCAGGTATTCCCTGAGCTTCGCTGGTAATTCGATGTCCATAGAGTTGATCAATACGGGAGGATTGGAAAATTTCATACCTCGGCCAACTCCTTGCCGCGACCGCGCGCGATCCACTCCTCGGTGCCCTCGACGGGTGAATCCGGTGCCCAGAGCGGCGCCCGCTCGGAATGATAACGCGAACCGATCGGGATGGAATAATCGTCGGCGTCGTACTCCCGGGTGCGCTTGAGCAGTTTGCGGAAGGAGAGAATCGAGGGCGACGGCTGACGCTCGTGCGGGTAAATCCGCCCGGCAAACGCGTCGGTCATCTGATCGGTGTAGCGGAAATGCACAAAGGTCGAAAAAGCGAATGGCTGTTCCCAGAACAGATCGATCATGTCCTCGAGGTTATCGATGCCTTGCTCGCACATCACCTGATGCTCGGCGAAGGGGTTTTCTTTATCATCCAGTTTGCCTTCGAGATATTGCTTCACCAGGGGCGCTGCGAATTCCGCTTCCCGCATCGTGACGGTGAGACCGAAGGAGAAGATCGGATCGATAAAGCGGTGGGAATCGCCGATGCAGATGAATCCTTTGCCGCAGAAACCGCGTACCTGATACGAGTAGTTCGGGATGACGTGCACTTTTTCCGTCAGGTCCAGCTCCGGCAACCGGCGGGCAATCTCGGGATTAATCGAGTGCAGCTCGCTGCGGTAATACTCCTCCGGCGTCTGCTTCTTCTCGGTGAATTTTGCGCGCGGCGTCACCATCCCCACGCTCATGATCTCGCTGTCGATCGGGATCATCCAGCCCCAGTGAAACTTCTTATAGTAGAAAATGTGGGTATTATCCGGAGCCAATTCTCCCTCGGTGCCAGTGTCGCGCAGCGCGCCGCGCGCGTGAGAAAAGAAAGCGACCTGCTTGTCATAGCTCCCCATGTATTTCGGGCCCGTGACTTTCTGATTGGCGAGGAAAGTGGCCTGACCTGAACAATCGAGGACGACCTTCGTTTCGATCTCCTCTTCGCGGCCATCAACCCAGCGCACTGCGACGCCGCGGAGCGAGCCATCGACGTTCTGCAGCGCCTTGGTGGCCCTTCCGCGCATCACTTTCGCGCCGCGCTCTTGCGCTTCGTCGAGCATCATCTTGTCGAAAGCACTCCGCCGCACCTGCCAGGTGGTCGAATTGGAGAGGTTCCAATCCTGATCGCGTGATGACACTTTCACGTACCAACTATTGGTCGCATTGGTCCCCCAGCCGCGTACTCCGTGTTTCACCGGGTTTGACATCGCATTCATTTTCTCTTCCAGACCAAGTCGGCGGAGCACTTGAGCGGCTTCGCCAGTGAGCGATTCGCCGATGTGAAAGCGAGGAAATTCCTCCTGCTCGAGAATGAGGGGAGTGATCCCCTCGCGAAGCAAGAACATGGCTGCGGCAGAGCCACCGGGTCCGCCGCCGATAATGAGTACGTCTGTTTCCATATGTTTGATAAGAGCCGAAAATTTAGTTGCGAGCTTTTCTAAGTCCGGTTGGCGTGGGTGAG
>JALYOR010000251.1 GCA_030856765.1 Verrucomicrobiota bacterium
AACCGGGTACTTGGCGAACTGGAAAATGTTCGAGCCGAAAAGAGTCAGCCCGGTCTCGATCGAACCCTGCATCGCACCAATCGCAGTCATGACCGAGATGACGGAAAATACGCCGATGGTGATGCCGAGCATGGTCAGGGCGGAGCGCAACTTGTTCGCTCCGACCGAGGAGAGGGCCATTGTTAGGATTTCGCGGAATTGCATGACTTTTTCACCACGAAGAACGCGAAGTGCACGAAGGGAAATGATCCAGCTTCTTTCGTGTTCTTCGTGGTGTCACAAATTATTCATAACGCAGTGCGGTGACCGGATCGAGCCGCGAGGCCGACCACGCCGGAGCGATCCCCGAGACCAAGCCAGTCACGACCGAGACGATCATGCTCGCGATGACGAGCCCGAAGGAGAAGCTGATCGGAAACGAAGGAAAGGCCGCCGCCATCCCGAAGCACATCAGGTAAGCGAAGACCAACCCGATCACACCGCCCAAGAGGCAGAGCGCGGTCGATTCAATCAGAAACTGCAACAGAATCGTGCGCCGCCGCGCGCCTAACGCCTTGCGCGTGCCGATCTCTTTGGTGCGCTCTTTCACGCTTACAAAGGTGATGTTCATGATCCCGATCGCCCCGACAAAAAGCGAGAGTCCGGTAATAAAAAGGCCGGCGATCGCGATGGTGGCTTTCACGCCGTCGAGCGTGCTCTTGAAAGCTTGTTGTTCGTTGATGCTGAAGTCGTCGCGTTTCTCCGGCGGCAACGAACGCAGCCGGCGCATGATGCCGGTCAGTTCGTCGCGCGCATCGGCCATCTTCGTTTTGTCGAGCACCTTCACCCGCACGTCGGCTTCGCTCTTTGCGCTGAAATATTTCTTAAAAGCCGGCAGCGGGATGACCACGATGGAGTCGAGGCTGAAGAGTCCGAGGAAACTGCCCTGGCGAGTGAGCGTGCCGATTACTTTGAAGGCGTGGCCATTAATCAGGACCTTTTTGTCGAGCGCGCTCCGTCCCGCGAAGGCGGCGTCCGCTACATCGTAGCCGACCACGCAAACTTCCGCGCCGCCGCGTGATTCGACGTCGTTGAAGAAGCGGCCTTCGCTCGTGTCGAGGGTGGAGATGAGGGTATAATCAGTCGTCGTGCCGAGGATGAAAACATTGTCGACGCTGTTGTCTTCCGCTTTCACCCGTCGAAGCAGACTCATTGTCGGCACCGCGATCTGGAGATTTGTCTTCGGGGTTTGTGCGATCGCGCGGTTGATCTTGTCCGCATATTCGGTGCGGATTTTTTTGCGGTCGCGGTAGTTCCACCAATCGTTCATTCGCGTCCAGGGTCGTTGCGAAATGTAGAGCACGTCGTCGCCAATGATGGCCATGCTCTTGTCGAAGCCGGTCGAGATGCCATTAATCGCCGTTCCCATTAATGTCACCGCGACAATGCCGATGATCACGCCGAGGGCGGTGAGCATGGAGCGGGTCTTGTTCGCGGCCATCTGGGCGGCAGCGATCTTCCAGCTCTCGGTCAGCTCGTAGAGGAAGCGCTTCATGCCCTGCGTCCTCTGGGGTTAAGTGGCGGCGACCGTTTCTGCTCGCGGCGATGTCGCCATCTGGTCGCTTTCGATCACGCCGTCGCGCAGGTGAATGGTGCGTCGCGCGTGGCGGGCGATGTCGGGTTCGTGCGTCACGACAATAACGGTGTTGCCCCGTTGATAAAGGTTCTCGAAGAGCGTCATAATTTCCTCGCCCGTCTTGGAATCGAGGTTGCCGGTCGGCTCGTCGGCCAGGATAATCGAAGGATTATTGACCAGGGCTCGCGCGATCGCGACGCGCTGGCGCTGACCGCCGGAGAGTTCGTTAGGCTTATGCGACAGCCGGTCGCCCAGGCCGACATCAGTTAACGCCTGCGCGGCCCGTTCGGCGCGGTCTTCCGGATTGATCCCGGCGTAGATGAGCGGCAGCTCGACATTGCGGAGACTGGTCGAGCGAGGGAGCAGGTTGAAGGTCTGGAAAACGAAACCGATCTCGCGATTACGGATCTCGGCCAGCTCATCGCCATCCATCTCCGACACGCTTTTGCCGTTGAACTCATAACGCCCCGAGCTCGGGGTATCGAGACAGCCGAGCATGTTCATGAGGGTCGATTTCCCACTGCCGCTCGGGCCCATGATGGCGAGGTATTCGTTCCTTCGGATCTGCAGCGTGACCCCGCGCAAGGCATGGATGATCTCTTCGCCCATCACGTATCGCTTGGTGATGTTTTCTATGTCGATCACGAGCGGACCCGGCGGCCGCGTGCCGGCAGAAGCAATCATGGATTAACCGCAGAGAACGCAGAGAATGAGATAATTCCGATGCACTTCCTCTACGCTCTCTGCGTCTTCTGCGGTGAACCCAATCACTTCTTCGCTTCCGGTTTCTCCAGCATCACTTTGGCGCCGTTCTTCAGCTTGCGGCTGATTGCGCTGTAGCTGCCGGAAATGACTTCGTCGCCCTCTTTCAGACCGCTCTTGATCTCGATGTTGGCATCATCCGCGATCCCGGTCGCGACCTCCACCAACTTGGCGGTGCTGCCGTCCTTCACGAAGACCACTTTGCGGAGTTTGTCTCGTTCTTCTTTTTCCGTCCGTTTGGCCAGGCGCTCGTTTTCCACCTGGGCGGCGTTGTCGGCCTTCTCTTTCGCGTCGCTCAATTCTTTCTTGCGCTCGATTTCCTCCGGGCTCAGGTCGCTGTCGCCGGTGCGGATGGTCACGCTCTGGATCGGCACAGAGACGACGTTCTTCACCATGTCGGTCTGGATATCGGCGGTGCAGCTCAGGCCGGGCCGGAGCCTCACGTCATGGCCCTCGAGTTTTATTTTCACTTCGAAATTCGTCACTTCCTCCTGCGTCCCGGTGCCGCTTGTCTTCCCGGTATTGGCGATCTGCTCGACGGTGCCTTTGAATTTCTGGTCGCCATAAGCATCGATCGAGACGGCGGCCGCATCCCCGATCTTCACGTGCACGACATCGTTTTCGTTCACGTCCACCACCGCCTGCATGCTGTTGAGATCAGCCACCCGCATCACCTCGGTGCCGGCGAATTGATTGGTTGCCACCACCCGTTCACCCAGCTTGCTATTAAGTACAGTGACGACGCCGTTGAGGGGGGAATAGATGGTCGTTTTGGAAAGCTGGTCGCGCGCCTGGCTCGAACTGGCCTGCGCGCCTTCGATGCTGTGCAGACCGGATTCGTACATCGATTTCGCCGCGTCGTAACTGGTCTTCGCGGACAGCATCTCGGTTTGCGAGATCAGCTTCTTGTGAAACAAATCCTCCGCTTGTTTGAGATCCTGCTCCGCTTTCTCCATCGAAGCTTTTTGCTGTCCGCTCACCGCCTGCGCGGTGCTGATCGCGGCCTGTTGCTGCTCGAGGAGGGCTTTGTAAGAGTCTGGTCGGATCTTCATCAGGAGATCGCCTTTTTTGACTTCCTTGCCGTCTTCCACCGGCAATTCGATGATCTCGCCTGCGACTTCCGGGGAGATTTTTACCTCCGTTTCGGGCTGCACTTTGCCGGTGGCCGAAACCGTCTCCACGATGGTGCGGCGCTGCGCTTTTTCCGTCGTCACCGCGATCGGCTGCTCGCGTTTGCCGGAGACGACCGATCCGATGATGAGGAGCAAAATGAGGCCGCCAACGCCCAGCCCGAGGTAAAGTTTACGACGGGATTTGCGTTTACGAGGGACGGTCGGTGTGGGGGCGGCGGCTTGATGCATCGGCAAGGTGGTGAACTTCAGGTTCTAACGGCTCTTTAGACCATTGCAAACCTTTCTCGTTCAGGCTTGAGCCGCCTCTGACGGATGAACCTCCGTTGACTCTGTCGCACGTGCGATCGTGCTACGGCGGGCTTGGAGACACGCGATTGCCCAGTGAGCATGCTCGACGATGAGCGGTTCGTGGTCGCGCGTGGCCGCCTCCAGCGCGGGCAGATCTTCTTCCGTCCCGACATTCCCGAGCGCGACGCAAACGTTGCGCAGAAAACCGCGTCGCTTGATGCGTTTGATCGGCGAGCCACGAAACATTTCGCGGAATTGGGCATCATCGAGGGCAAGGAAATCGCGCAACCGATTCTGACCCACCGCCGGTCGGGCGGCGAAAGCGCTCTCGCGCGAGACTTGCGCAAAGCGATTCCAAGGACAGGCGTCGAGGCAATCGTCGCAGCCGTAGATGCGGTCGCCGATCAGCGGTCGCAGCTCCAGCGGGATGCTCCCCTTCAGTTCGATCGTTAGGTAAGAAATGCAGCGGCGCGCATCGAGCTGGTGCGGCGCGGTGATCGCCCCGGTTGGGCAGGCATCGATGCAGCGGGTGCAGGAACCGCAGCGAGCCACTTGAGGCGCGTCGGGTGGGAGCTCGATCGTGGTCAGAATTTCCGCGAGGAAAAACCAGGTCCCGAGCTGGCGGTTGAGCAGCATGGTACTCTTGCCATGCCAGCCCACGCCCGCCTCCGCGGCAAAGTCGCGCTCCAATACCGGTCCGGTATCGACGTAAAGCTTTTGCTTTCCGCCCGCGTCCGCGAGGAACGTGTCCAGTTCGCGCAACTTCCTCTCCATGACGTCGTGATAGTCCTCGCCCCAGGCGTAGCGCGCGATTCGTCCCTGTCCGCCTGGCACCTCTCCCTGCCAATAATTCAGTGCCAGCACCACCATTGATCGAGCCCCGGGCAGAACTAGCTGCGGGTCGCAGCGCTTCTCCGCTCCGCGTTCGATCCAATCCATTTCGCCCACTGCGCCAGCCTCGATCCACTGGCGAAATTCCGCGGCATGCGGCGGTGCATCAGCCGCCGCGATTCGGCAATCGTCGAAGCCCAGCGCCATCGCGCGCCGGAACAATTCGGCTTTGATTTCAGCGGGCGAGGGCAAGGGCATCCTGGATCGCTTGCGCGACCTGTTGGGATCCGAGCGCGGAAGTATCGAGGGTGAAGTCAGCGGCATCGTCGTACAAAGGTTGACGCTCCAGCAGCAGGCGCCCGACCGTGTCGGCCAGATTCTCGGCCGCCAACAACGGCCGGCCCGAACCTTTCTCCAGTCGTCGCACCAGTGTGGGCAAATCCGCCCTCAGGCAGACGACCGACCCGAGTTCGCGCAAACGGGCGACGTTCGCCGGACGCAACACCACTCCGCCTCCTGTTACGATGACGGAAGGGAGGTCGGCATCCAGTTCGTGCAGAACCGCACTC
>JALYOR010000371.1 GCA_030856765.1 Verrucomicrobiota bacterium
GACGCTGCCCGCGCTGCGCGAAAAAGGGAATTCGTTAGTCATCGTCGAGCACGACGAGGAAACGATGCGGCAGGCCGATTACATCATCGATCTCGGGCCAGGCGCGGGCGTCCATGGCGGCGAAGTAGTGGCGGAAGGAACACTGTCCGAAATCGAGCGAAGCGCGGAATCGCAGACCGGGCGCTGTCTGCGCACGCCGCTTTGCCACCCGGTGCGGAGATCGCGACGCTCGTTAGGCGAGGTTGAACATTGGCTCGAGATCCGCGGAGCGAAGGCGAACAATTTGAAGAACGTAAATATCCGTTTTCCAATTGGCCGGCTCTCGGTCATCACCGGCATTTCCGGTTCCGGGAAATCTACGCTGATGCGTTCTGTCCTCCTACCCGGGGTGCAACAGGCGCTGGGGGGCGCACGCGTCTCGCGTGCCGGCGATGGTGTCCCACCGGCGCGAACTTTCTCTGGCTCTGCCGGTTCTCGAAAAAGTTCGTCGCGGGAAGATGCCGCGACCAGCACGCGAGAAGCGTGCGCTACCCGGATCACCGGTGCCGACGCTCTCGAGGCGATCTATGAAGTCGATCAATCGCCGATCGGAAAGACGTCGCGCTCCACTCCCGCGACTTACATTAAAGTCTTCGACGAAATCCGGAATCTCTTTGCGCAGTTGCCGGTTTCCCGCGTGCGTGGCTACACTGCGAGCCGGTTTTCTTTTAACACCGAGGGAGGTCGCTGCGAAACGTGTAGCGGACAAGGAGTGCTCAAGCTGGAGATGAGCTTTCTCCCGAGCAGCTACGTCCCGTGCGAAGATTGCGGCGGCCAACGTTACAACGCGCAGACGCTCGAGGTGCTCTACCACGAGCGGAGCATCGGTGACGTGATGAAGATGACGATCGCGCAGGCGGCGGAGTTCTTTGCCGTGAACCAGAAGATTGCGCGTCCGCTTTCGTTGCTGGTGGAAACCGGTTTGGGCTACCTCCAACTCGGGCAGCCGAGCCCGACCTTGAGCGGCGGTGAAGCGCAACGGCTCAAGCTCGCGACCAAGCTGACCCGCGGAGTGAGCCGAGCGCAAAACGAACGTCTGCGCAAAATGCGGACGCCGAAATCGACGCTCTATCTGCTCGAGGAACCAACTATTGGTCTGCACATGGCCGATGTAGAATTGCTCCTCAACGTGATCCATCGACTGGTCGATGACGGGAACACCGTGATCGTGATCGAGCACAACCTGAGCGTGATCGCGGAAGCCGATTACGTGGTCGATATCGGGCCGGAAGCGGGCTCGTTAGGCGGGGAGATCGTCGCGGCCGGGACCCCGGAGGAAGTGGCGAAGAACCGGCTCAGCCGGACGGCGCCGTTTTTGTGCGAAGTTCTCGCGCAAGGCCGCACCCCGACGAATAAAGGCAAAGCGCTTTTATCCCGAACGGGCGCTGCGCGGTGAGGGACCGCGCAGTTGCAATCGCGATGACCCAATCGCGCGAGAACGTCTTTTGCAGTTGAGAGGTCCCTCGCCGTCTGCGCGGCTCGGGATGACAGCGCTGGCTAGAGGAGCGAGACGCTCGCTGGTTCATGCTTCGCGCGCGAGCTCGATGGTTGCCGCTCGCCGCGATCTCGCGGAAGGTCGCGCGCCGGATGTTCGCCTATTACCTGCACAATCTCGATCCGTTCGTCTTTCGCCTCTGGGGGAACGTCGGGCCGCGCTGGTACGGCGTTGCCTACGTCGCGGCGTTTGCGAGCGGGTTTTGGCTGCTGCGGATTCTGGCCCGGCGCGGTTACACCCAGCTGCGCGAAGAACTGGTCGGCGACTTTATCACCTGGGCCGCGCTCTTTGGCGTCATGCTCGGTGGCCGGATCGGCTACGTGCTTTTCTATCGGCCGGAGATGTTGGCCGATCCGCTCTCGATCGTGCGTGTCTGGGAGGGCGGCATGTCGAGCCACGGCGGGATGATTGGGGTGCTCCTGTTCACCTATTGGTATTCCTGGCGACACAAAATTTCGTGGACCAATCTCGGTGACAATCTGGTGGTGGTCGTCCCGCTCGGGTTATTCTCCGGGCGTTGCGCGAATTTCATCAACGGCGAACTCTACGGGCGGATCACGAACGTTCCCTGGGCGATGTTGTTTCCCAAGGAATTGCTCGAGCCGCAGAACGCCGCCGAAGCCGATCGCGCGTTGCTGGCGGCAGAGCGATTCAGCTCCGACCTAACGACACCCGAAGCGCTCGTGAGCAGCCTGCATTCACACCCGCAGCTGCGGGAAGCGATTCGACCGATCCTGACCCCGCGACATCCTTCACAGATCTACGAGGCGCTGCTGGAAGGCGTGCTTCTCTTCACCATCGTCTGGCTCGTGCGGACGCGGACGCGCCAGCCCGACGGTGTCTTGACCGGCCTGTTCTTTGTCTGCTACGCCATCTTCCGGATCGTGGTGGAATATTTTCGCGAACCGGACGCGTCGCTCATCGCCGGTTTCACGCGCGGTCAGTTCTTCTCCTTTTTCCTGCTCGCCATCGGGCTGGCCTTCATCGTGGTGGGAAAGATCCGGCAGCGTCACCGATCACCTATTTTTCAGACGCAACCCTGATCGCGTCTCCACTTTCGTTTCGCGCCACTTCCGCTATTACTTAAACCGGCATGACGGACCTGATTTCCCCGCTGCAAATTCTCGCGGCTGGCGGGCTCGTTTTCTCCTTCGAGCACGCCACGGTCGCGGGCAAGGCGGTCCTCTTCTTTCTCGCCATCGGCTCGATCTTCAGTTGGTCGGTGATGGTGACGAAGATGCGCGTGGTCCAATTCGCGCGGAAGCAAACCGACCGGTTCCTGGCCGTTTTCCGGCAGGATCGCCAGCCTTTGCGTCTGTTCGAATCCAACGCGCGCTTTCCGGGCTCGCCCGTCTTTCAGGTTTACCGCGCGGGCTGCGAGGAGCTTACTTTTCATCTCCTTGGCTCGGCGGAGATCGATGACACCTTCCGCGCCCGGCTCGAGATCGCGGACAAGATCACACCGGCGCAAATGCACGCAGTCAACGCCGCGATGGAGCGGGCGGTGGGCGAAACGGCGCTCAAGCTCGAGTCGCAGATGATCCTGCTCGCGACCGCAGTCAGCGGTGCGCCCTTCCTCGGATTGTTAGGCACGGTCTGGGGAGTGATGGATACCTTCACCGGCGTGGCCGAAGCCGGCTCGGCCAACCTCGCGGCCATGGCTCCTGGTGTTTCCGGCGCGCTCATCACCACCGTGACCGCGCTCTGCGTCGCAATCCCGGCCATGTTTGGCTACAATTTTCTCGTCACCAGCATCCGCGGGATGGTGGTCGAGATGGACAACTTCGCGGCCGAGCTGGCCTCGGAATTCGAACATAAATACGTCGAGCACGGCTCGCGCGTTTCCGATTTTCGTCGTTAGGCTGATGATGAATCTGGAAGCCAGGAACCCAAGAGGAGAAAGGATGAGGCTTGATCTTATCCTCGCTTCCTGGCTTCCAGAATTGCCCGGTATTTCCTAACATGCGCCGCTACTCCAACCGCACTTCGCTCTCGACGCTCTCGGAGATCAATATCACTCCGCTCCTCGACCTCGCCTTTGTGCTCCTGATCATTTTCATGATCACGACCCCGCTGCTCGAGAACAGCAAGACGCTCATCATTCCCTCCAGCGCGACCACGAACGCGCCGATCAATCCCGCCGCCGTCCAGATCCTCTCGATCGATCGCAACGAAGTCGTTAGGCTGAATGAACAAGTGGTGGAGCCGGCGGCGCTGGAGAGCCGACTTGCCGGGCTGAAACAGGCCGACCCGAACGTGGCTGTGGTCATTCGACCCGATCGCACTCTGCCGGTGCAAAAGCTGGTTGGTCTGATGGATGCGCTGCAGCGCGCCGACATCACCAAGGTCGGCATCGCGACGCAGGAAGAGACGCCTTAGCAAATGACTCGGGACGCGCGTTTCTGGCGCAACGTCACCATCGTCGGGTTGATCCACGTGGCGGTGTTGCTCGGTTTGCTCTGGTGGAGTCGCATTCCGCGGACCGTGCCGAAAGACATTGTCTGGATGGAGGGCGGCGCGGGTGCGAAGGGCGCGCCCGCCGAAACCCCGCCGCCGCCTGAGCCTCCGGAAATGACCCCAGTCGAGACGCCGGAAGCAGTGAAAGAAGAGCCGACTCCGGAGATCGCGCCGACCGCTAAAAGCGAGATCGAGATTCCGACCCCAACGATTTCCGCGACCCCCACCCCGACCCCCACAGCAACGCCAACTCCCACTCCAACATCAGCCCCAACGCCGACCCCCAAACCCACTCCCAAGCCGACGCCAAAACCGACCCCAAAGGCTACGCCAAAGAAAAAGCCCAAAGCCACACCGAGTCCTGCCCCGAAAAAGAAGGCGACTCCGAAGCCCAAACCAACCCCCGACGAGGAGGAGGAATTGGAGAAGAAGAAAGCGGTCGCCAAAGCTGCTCTGGCCAAGGAAGAAAGCAGCGAAGAGGACTCCGAAAAACCGGTGAAGAAAGCGAGCGCGGCGGGCGAAGGCGAGGAGACGAAGAGCAAAGGCGGCGGTGGCTCGGGCGGCAAGGGCGAGGGCGAGGGCGGCGCCTCCGACGTCGGTTGGTACGGCAGCATGTTGCACGACCGCTTCTTTGGCGAATGGGTTCAGCCCACTTCCGTGGTCCACTCCGCCAAGCTTGTCGTCACGCTCCGAATCCGGATCCAGCGAGATGGAACCATCTCCGATTATTCTGTCGCCAAATCATCCGGCAATCCGGTGGTCGACGACTCAGTCACCGCCGCGGCGGCGCGGGTCAAACGAGTCGACCCTTTGCCTTCCGGGTTGGGCGACGATTATTATGACGTAAAAATCAACTTCGAACTAAACTAGACGATGAGCCGAATCTCCGAACGCAAATTTCCGATTTCACAGTGGGCGGCCGCCGTGCTGCTCTTTTGCCTAACGAGCACCCTGGCCTCCGCGGCCGAGGACGTGCCGACGATCACGGTGAGCAAGGGCGACCAGATTAATCTCACGGTCACTCCGCTCTCAGGCGCCGACGGCGCGACCGCGACGAAGATCGTGCAGAACGATCTCACGCTTTCCGGCTACTTCACCTTTGGCGGCGCGAACAGCACCTTTACCGCCGGCGGGACGGCGAGCGGCGGCGGACTGCAGGGCAAAGTGACCGATCACAGCGGGAGCACGGTGCTCTCGAAAAGCTACAGCGCGAGCACGCGGGAGAACGCGCACCAGTTTGCCAACGACATCATCGAGACGCTGACCGGTCATAAAGGACTGGCCGGATCGAAGGTTACTTTTATCGCCACGCGGAGCGGCAAGAAGGAGGTTTACCTGGTCGATTTCGACGGGAGCAACGTGAGGCAGCTCACCCACGATAACACGATCAGCGTGCATCCTTCGCTCAGTCCCGACGGCCGGCGCATTGCCTACACCGGTTACCAGAGCGGTTATGCGGATGTGTATGTGATTGACGTGGCGAGCGGCTCGCGCAATCGCATCGTCAACTTCCCGGGTACGAACAGCGGCGCGACCTTTTCGCCTGACGGCAGCCAGCTTGCCCTCACCATCAGCAAGGATGGTAACCCCGAGCTCTACACCGTGAGCGCGAGCGGCGGCGGTGCGCGGCGTCTCACCCGCACCCGCAGCGTCGAGTCAGGTCCGACCTGGTCGCCCGATGGGAGCGAGATCATCTACTCCTCCGATCAAGGTGGTTCGCCGCAGCTTTATCGTATCTCCTCTTCCGGAGGCACGGGGCGGCAACTTTCGACCGGACGCAGCTACTGCACCGAGCCTAATTGGTCGCCTGATGGCAAAAAGGTCGCGTTCAACGTCCGGAGCGGCGGCGAGTTCCAAGTCGCGGTCTTCGACTTGGCCGGCGGCGGGACGCGCACCCTGAGTACGGGGCAGAACCCGACCTGGGGCCCGGATTCGCGCCACGTTATTTTTTCCGAGGGCGCTGCGCTTTACATGCTCGATACGGTGAACAGCCGGAAGAACAAAATCCTCGACGGTCTCGGCAAAATCACCGAGCCGAGTTGGTCGCGGTAAGTGTAGCGGCGGGCGTGTCGCCTGCGCGGCTTTCGGAAGACGATTTGGAGTAAATTCGACCGCTGCGGCCGAACGACCGCCATAACCGCGCGGGTCTCTCGGTTCCCCGTTGCTTGTCATCCCGATCCGCCAAAGGACGGAGAGGGACCTCTCTATTGCAGTTGGTGTTTCCCCCTCATCAGCAGCCGTCTATTGCAATTGCGAGGTCCCTCTCCGCGCTACGCCGGATCGGGATGACAGACAAAGGGAGCGGAAAGAGCGGCGAAGCGGCTAGAGGAGCGCGAGCGATTTGCCCTCGCGGTGCGCGACTTGGTCGAGCGTGCATTGCCGGGGCGCTTTGTCTTTGCGCCAGCGGACGATTTTGGTGCCGTGCCGGAAGCGTTCGCCCGTGAAGTGATCGTAAGTCACTTCCACCACCACCTTGGGGGCGACTGGTTCCCATTCCGCGCTTCGCTCCGTGCTCCAGCGGCTCGGCCCGCCGGGCGCGTTGCCGGTGAAACCCGGCGCTTTCTTCAAGGCCTCAAACTTCTTCGTTAGCGCAGCCTTTTCCGACGATTTGAACGCCGAAGTGAAGCCAACGTGATGGAGCAGACCGGCGCCGTCATAGAGCCCGAGCAGAAGCGAACCAACCACCGGCGCGCCGCTGGCGTAACGAAAACCACCGACGACGCAATCAACCGTGCGGATCTGCTTGATCTTGACCATCGCGGTTCGCTCGCCCGACGCGTAGGGAGAATCGGCTCGCTTTGCGATGATGCCGTCGAGGTTGCCGCCCACCTTCGCAAACCACTTTTCCGCCTGGCGCAGTTTCGTGGTCGCGGGTGAAAGCCGGATCTGCTTCTCGTTAGGGAAAAACTTTGCCGCGAATTTCTCAAGCTGGCCGCGCCGTTCCTGCAAGGGCTGGTCGAGGCGCGATTTGCCGTCGGTCCCGGCGAGGAGATCGAAGGCAATGAAGAGAGCGGGATGCGCGTCGGCGAGCTTTTGTACTCGGCTGGCGGCAGGATGAAGGCGTAACTGCAGTTCGTCGAAGGAAAGTGCTCCGCCCACTGGAATGGCCAGTTCGCCGTCGAGGACGAACTGTTTGGCTGATAACGCGCTCAGCGCTCCCACGACATCCGGAAAGTAACGGGCGAGCGGCTGCCCGGCCTTCGACTGCAGGTAAATTTCCTTGCCGTCCCGGAAAGCGAGACAGCGAAAGCCGTCCCACTTCGGCTCGTATTGCCAGCCGTCGTCGCTTGGGATTTCGTCGACGGAGCGCGCTTCCATCGGCGGGAGCGGCGGCTGCAAGGCGAGAGGCATCAGGTGTAGCGGCGCGGTGTCAGTTTAGGCGGTCGCTTACCCTTTCGCACCGCGCCCTGCACTGGGATGTAGCGCAATTCGGTTCCGTCGACTGCGCAGCGCATGAGGAGCCCGCCCCGGCTCATGTCGCCGCGGCCGACAAAGTCGGCCGGGAAGTGAATCCGCTCGCCGAGGAGATCGAGCAGGACGCTGACATATTTGCCGGTCGCGACACTCCCGAGGAGGACGACCTCGCACTGAGCGGTCAGTTGCCTAACGAGTCGGCGAAGATCGCGTTCGAGCGGTTTGCGGTAGCGCGGGTCGTCTTCCGCAATGTCGATCTCGGCAAACTCCCGCAGGTCGTCCAGCGTGATGGGAGTGGAGGCAGGAACAAGCCCGCGGGTCGGCGTGATGACGAGGACGCGCGCGAGATCGGGCCGGGCGAAAACGTTGGCGTAGGCGAGCTTGCCGCGAAAATAGAGCCCGCTCAGGAAGGTGAAAACTTCGCCTAACGACGCCGCCTCGCCCGCTCGCATGCGCCGGGCGAGTTCGAACTGGCCACGGTCGCCCAAGAGCATCTGGGCGCGGCGACCGCCGGCGTAGGCGGGCGATAGAAGAAAGGTGCGTGTCATGGGGCGTTCCTGTTTCGCGCCAGCGCCCTCCGCCCTTCAGCAATCCTGTTCATCCTGTAAATCCTGTCTAAAATACCGCCGGTGAAACCCGGGTTCCTCGAGAAGTTAATCGGTCGCCTCGGCCGGATCGGCCCGGAGGAGGTGCAGAATTATCTCCTCCGCCTCGCGCAGGAGAAGGGTTTCCTCGAGACGATTTTTAACGCCATCCAGGAAGGGATCATCGTGACCGACGCCAAAGGGCGCATCACCTATCTGAACGATGCCGCTTGCGAAATCTTCGGCCTCGACGGCGAGAGTTCGATCGGCAAGCCGCTCGAAGAACAGGTCCGCGGGCTCGATTGGAAATCTCTCTCCCAGTCCGACGCCGCGCTCAGCCGCGACATGGAGATTTTTTATCCGGCCAATCGCTTCATCAATTTCTACGTCGTCCCCCTGATCATCGAGCGCCGGGTGGCGGAGGATGCGCCTGACGATTCGATCGCGGAAGCGGTCGGTCACGCCATGATCCTGCGCGATATCACCGCGGACCGGCGTTCGACTCAGCAGACGATCGAGTCGGAGCGGATTTCTGCCCTCACCCTGCTCGCCGCCGGGGTGGCACACGAGATCGGCAACCCGCTTAACTCCCTTCACATTCATTTGCAGTTGATGGAGCGCAAAGTGAAAAAACTGCAGGCCGCGGAAGACAAAAGCGAGCTGCAGGAATCGATCGATATCGCGCGGGCGGAGATCGACCGGCTCGACTCAATCGTGACCCAATTTCTGCGCGCCATTCGCCCTTCCAAACCGTATCTGCAGCCCGAGGATGTGAACGCGATCGTGCAGGAAGCGGTGCGTTTTTTCCGGCCGGAGATCAAGGACCGCGACATCGTGGTCGAGACCGAGCTGCGTTCCGATCTGCCCCGGCTCGAGCTGGATCGCGACCAGATCAAGCAGGTCTTTTACAACGCGATCAAGAACAGCTTCGAAGCGATGAAGCGTCACGGCATTCTGCGGATTCGCACCGATCGCGACGACACCCATGTGAAGATCAGTTTTACCGATACCGGTGGCGGCATTTCGCCGGAGAATCTGAGCCGGGTTTTTGAGCCTTACTTCACGACCAAGGAAAGCGGTTCCGGGCTTGGTTTGCTTATCGTGAGGCGAATCGTGCGCGAACATGGAGGCGAGCTGGCGATCGAAAGCACGGAAGGCAAGGGGCTGACGCTGACGATTCGTTTGCCGTTGCTCGATCGGCGGGTGCGAATGTTGCCCGAGAAAGCGGAGGGTTAGTGCACACGTCTCGTGTGCGCTACCCAGACCGAAGCGCTTCGCTGTCGAGAGCCGCTTGGCTTTTCATCCTTCCGCCTTCATTCTTTCTCAATGCAGGCGACCGTTCTGATCGTTGATGACGAGAAGCATACCCGGGACGGTTTGCGCCGTTTGTTAGGCGATACTTGCGATACCTACGTCGCGGCCGACGTCACGAGCGCGCTCGACGTTTTGCAGCGCGACCAGATCGATTTGCTCCTGACCGATCTGCGCCTCGGGGGCGAGGACGGCATGACGTTGATCGAGCGCGCGCTCAAGCTGACGCATCCGCCGGTTTGCATCATGATGACGGCTTATGGCTCGGTCGACACCGCGGTCGAGGCGATGAAGCGCGGCGCTTACGATTTTGTGACCAAACCGCTCAACCTCGACAAGGTGGAGATGCTGATCGCCCGGGCGCTGGGCAGCCGCCGGCTCGAGCAGGAGAACCGGCAACTTCGGCAACAGGTGGACGAGCGTTTCGGCCTCGAGAGTCTGATCGGCGAATCCGTGGCCCTGCGCGAAGTGCTCGACACCATCCGCCAGGTAGCGCCCTCATCGGCCAACATCCTGATCGAGGGCGAGAGCGGCACCGGAAAGGAACTGGCGGCGCACGCGATTCATAACCTGAGCCGACGGCACAAGGGGAAATTCGTTACCGTGCATTGCGCGGCGCTTTCGCCGCAGCTGCTCGAGAGCGAACTCTTTGGTCACGAGCGCGGCGCTTTTACCGGTGCGCATGAGCGTCGAATTGGGCGTTTCGAGCAGGCTAATGGCGGCACGATTTTTCTCGATGAGATCGGCGAGATCGACGCGACCACGCAGGTCAAACTGTTGCGGGTGATGAGCGAAGAACGGGCCTTCGAGCGCGTCGGTGGGTCACAGACTCTGCATGCCGATGTGCGCCTGATCGCGGCGACGAACAAGAATCTCGAGACCATGGTGGGCGAAGGGAAATTCCGGGACGACCTCTATTTTCGGCTCAACGTGGTCAAGATCACGATGCCGCCATTGCGAGACCGGAAGGAAGATATCCCGCTTTTGGTGCGCTCATTTTTGCGCCATTTTTCCCAGGCGAACGAGAAGCCGCTCCTCGACCTAACGACGGAGGCGATGAATGCGCTGCTGGCCTACGATTGGCCCGGCAATGTGCGTGAGCTGCGGACCGCAATCGAGCATGGCGTGGTGATGGCGGCCGGCGCCAAAGCGACTTTGCGCGACTTGCCGCCGGCGGTGCG
>JALYOR010000002.1 GCA_030856765.1 Verrucomicrobiota bacterium
ACCCCGACGTGTTCAACATCCTGCTGCAGGTGCTCGACGACGGTCGGTTGACCGACGGCCAGGGCCGCACCGTAAACTTCACCAACTGCGTGCTGATCATGACGTCGAACATCCCGGGCGAGCCGGCCGACGTCTTCCGGCCCGAGTTCATCAACCGCGTCGACGAGATCATCATTTTCAATCGCCTGAGTGATGAGGACTTAAAGAAGATCGTCGAGATCCAGCTTCATCGCCTAACGAAACGCCTCGCCAACCAGAAGATCCTGCTCGAGTTGAGCGACGCCGCCAAGGCCCGCATCGCCCGCGTGGGCCACGACCCAGTCTACGGCGCGCGGCCGCTCAAGCGTGCGGTGCAAAAAGAGATTCTCGATCCGCTCAGCCTCCAGATTCTCGAAGGCAAAATCCACGAGGGCCAGACGGTGAAAATCGACGAGCAGGACGGAAAGCTCACCTTCTCCGCCACGAGTTGATTCGAGTTTCCGGCGTGCGATTGAATTTTATGAAGGTTCTTCTCGCTCTCGTCGCCGCAGTTCTGGTTCTGGCGAAGACGTCGTCCGCGCAGGACGCCCCCTGCTGCGCTCTGCCACCTGAAATTCAGGTCAACTACACCAAGGCCTACGCCAAGCTGAACCTGAGCGTCGAACAGAAAGCCAAACTCGACGCCGCTGAACTGGAATGCGAAGTGGCCGCTGGCAATAAGGAGAGTCGGAAGCAATTCATGGCGAGTGCGCAGAGCGTTCTTTCCAGGGAGCAATTTACGCAGTTGGAGGCCGAGTGCGCCCGTTTGTTCCAAGCGCTTCCAAAATCGTAACGTCGGCTCGCGGGCTCGCGGAGAAGAAGTCGGCGTGCAGAACATGAAAAACTGGGAACAACTAGGCGAGGACATCGCGTTGCTGCAGTATCCGCTGTCAGCATTTGGCATCGATTTCGGTCGCAATGTAACCCTGCTGCGTTTGCGGGATGGCCGGGTGATCATTCATTCGACCGCGCCTTTCACCCCCGAGGACGTTGCGACGATCGGTCGCTTCGGCCAGCCGGCCTGGTTGGTCGATGTCACCCTGGCGCACGACACCTTCGCCCCAGCGGCTCGCCGCGCGTTCCCGGCATTGCCTTATCTTGCACCCGAGGGTTTCACCAAGACGAGCGGAATCGAAACCGGCTTGCTCTTCCCGCCACCGCCCGCTTGGGATGGCGAGATCGACGTCATCGCACTCGACGGTCTCTGGCTGGTTCGCGAACACGCCTTCTTCCACCGCCCATCGCGCACCCTTGTTCTCGGCGATGCGCTCTTCCAATTTCCTCCGGAGACAGGTGGCTGGCCGCGCTTTTTCGTGCAGCGCATCATGGGATTGCCGCGCCTGGTCGGGCTTAGCCGATTCTTCCGCTTTATGATTCGCGACCGAGCGCTCTTCGCGCGCTCGTTGCAGAACCTGCTGGCGCTGGACTTCGAGCAAATCGTGATGGCCCATCGGATGCCGATTCTGCGGGATGCAAAATCCGTCCTGGGCCGCGCCTTGCGCGACTCTGGCCTAACGGCCTCTGATTGAAAAGTGGCCCGATCGATGCGATAGTGACGGATGATCAAGATGACTTTAGCCCTGCTCGCGACCGCCGTTCTCGCCTCTTCTCCCGCCTTCGCCGGCGACAAGACCTGCTGCGCGACCAAGGATGGCAAAATGGAGTGCGCCAAGATTTATGCGAAGCTCAATCTCACGCCGGAACAGAAGGCGAAGCTCGACTCGGCCCAGGAGACCTGTATGGACCAGGGTTGCACCGAGGAGAGCATGGAGAAGTTCTTCGCTGCCGCCAAAGAGGTCCTCTCTGCCGACCAATATGCTCAGTTGAAAATGGAGTGTAGCAAGATGGAGAAGCACGCCGAGAAAGCCGGGAGCTAGAAATGGTCATGCAGAAGCATGACCCTCCGGAGGGACGAGCTTCCGCTCTTCCAGTTTAAAGCCAGGGGGCGAGCTGGCGCGCAATCGCCGGGGTAAATTCCACCCGGCACATATTGCCCGCCTCGATCTGCACCGTGCGGCCGTCCTCGCTCCTCATCATCAAGGTGACCGGCTGAGAACCGGGTGACGACGCCAGGATTTGGCGCACGGTCAGCAGATCCTGCGCGGCGATCCCGGCTCCGAAGCGCAAAGTCAGCGGCGACTCCTCCTTCACCCTGCCGGAGCCATTGCTTTCTGCGCCATTGCCAGGCGAGGCGTTCGTTAGGTCAGCCTTGAGCACTTTTACTTTCTGCGCGGTCGCCCGCACATTGTCGTCGCGCTTGTCGAGCGTCCCGCGGATGGCGATGACCGTGCCGGGTTCAAGCAACTGCGAAACCGGAACGTAGGATTCGTTCCAGAGCACGACTTCGAGGATTCCGCTCAGGTCTTCGAGAAAGATGACGGCGAATGGTTTGCCTTCCTTCTTGGTAAACTTTCGATCCACCTGGGCGATCGCACCGGCGATGGTGAACGTCGCTCGATCCGCGAGTTCGCCTAACGAAACGATCGGCAGATATTTTCCTTGGGCGAAAACTCCCGCGTAGGCATCGAGCGGATGCCCCGTCACGTAAAAGCCGAGCAACTCCTTCTCGAAGGAAAGTGTCTCGCGGTCGGACCATGGCGTGTAGTCGCTCGTCGCGCGGGAGATGGCCGCCGGCGGCAGATCGCCAAAAAGAGAGACTTGCCCGACCGCCCGATCACGATGCGAAGCCGCCGAAGCGGCAAGCGTTTCCTCGATGCAGGCGAATAATTCCGCCCGCCGGCGCCCGAGAAAGTCGAAGGCGCCCGCTTTGACCAGGTTTTCCACGATCTTGCGATTGGCGACGCGCGAATCGAGCCGACTGCAGAAATCTTCCAGAGAGGTGAAGTCCCCTCCCCGTTTCCGCTCTGCGATGGCCGCGATCATTGCGCCTTCCCCCACGTTCTTGATCGCCGCCAGGCCATAACGGATGGCGTTCAACGTGGGAGCGGCCTTTGTGCCGCGATCGGTGTCCAATGAGGAAGTCCCGCCGTCAGCCACGGCGCGATCGGGGCGCACAGGCCCCTCCCACGTTTCCGGCGTAAATTTCAGGCCACTTCGGTTCATATCCGGCGGCAGGATCGGGATACCCATCCGTTTGCACTCGCCGACGAATATCGAAATTTTGTCGGTGTTATTGATTTCGTTACTGAGCAGCCCGGACATGAACTCGACCGGATAATGCGCCTTGAGATACGCCGTCTGGTAGCTGATCACGCCGTAGGCTGCGCTGTGGCTCTTATTGAATCCATAACCGGCAAAGCGCTCGAGCACGTCGAAGATCGCATTCGCTTTTTTCTCCGGAATCTTGTTCGTCCGGGCACAGCCTTCGATGAAGCTCTCCCGCTCCTTGGCCATCTTCGCCTTGTCCTTTTTGCCCATCGCGCGCCGGAGCAGATCGGACTGGCCTAACGAATAACCGGCGAGCCGGTTGGCCGCCGCCATCACCTGTTCCTGGTAAATGAGGACGCCGTAAGTTTCGGCCGAGATTTCCTCCAGCAGCGGGTGCAGGTATTTAACTTTCCCGCCTTTCTTCGCCTTGATGAATTCCGGGATCAGATCCATCGGACCGGGCCGATAGAGCGCGATCAAGGCGATGATGTCGTCCAGTTTTTGCACGTCGAGCTGCTTCGAGACCGCGGTCATGCCGCCCGACTCCATTTGGAAAAGGCCGATTGTTTCGCCGCGGTTGTAGAGCGCGAAACTGGCCGCGTCATCGAGTGGAATTTCCTTGAGCGAAAAGGCCGGCTCGCGTTGGTGGATCGAGACCAGCGTTTCCTCGATCACGGTGAGGGTTTTCAGTCCGAGGAAATCCATCTTCAACATCCCGAGATCGCCCAGTGCATTGCCCGAGAACTGGCTCGTCACTTCGTTGTCCTTGCTCCGAGTGAGCGGGATGTATTCCGAGAGATCGCGATCGCTGATCACGACGCCCGCCGCATGCACGCCCGCGCCGCGGGACAAACCTTCAAGCAACAGTCCGTAGTCGAGAAGCTGACGCGTGGCGGGTTCCGTATCGGCGGCGCGCTTGAGGTCGGGATTCTTGGCCAGCGCACCGGACAAGGTGATGTTCAGTTCGTTAGGGATCATCTTCGCGAGCCGATCGGCGTCGCCGTAGCTGAAACCGAGGACCCGGCCGACATCGCGCACCACGCTCTTCGGCCCGAGCGTGCCAAAAGTGATGATCTGCGCGACCGAGCGGGCGCCATATTTTTGCCGCACGTAATCGATCACCTCGCCGCGGCGCGCCTGGCAGAAATCGATGTCGATATCCGGCGGGGACACGCGCTCGGGATTGAGAAAGCGCTCGAAGAGCAGACCGAACTGCAACGGATCGATATCCGTGATCTCGAGCACGTAGGCGATGAGCGAACCCGCCGCTGAACCACGTCCCGGGCCGACCGGAATTTTCCTCCCTTTCGCATAGTGGATGAAGTCCCAGACGATGAGGAAATAGCTCGCGAATCCGGTGCCCTCGATGACCTCCAGTTCCTTCTCGAGCCGGGCGAGCAGTGTCGGGTCGGTTATCGCCCGTTCGCCATAGCGTTTACGAAGGCCTTGGTGGCAGAGCGCGCGAAGGAAATCTACCCGCGGTTCGTCGTTAGGCGTCTGGTATTCCGGAAACTTCGATTTCCCAAATTCGAACTCGAGATTGCAGCGCTCGGCGATCGCGATCGTGTTCGAGAGCGCTTCTGGATAATCGCCAAAGATCGTGCGCATTTCGTCCGCGCCCTTGAAGTAGAGCTCGGGGACGTAGCGCATTCGTTTCTCGTCCTGCACCATCTTGCCGGTGCCGATGCAGAGCATCACGTCGTGTGCCTCGTGATGGGTGCGCTCAAGGAAATGGACGTCATTCGCCGCCACCAGCCCGAGGCCGAACTCCTTTGCCAGGTCCGGCAGCACCCGGTTGCACTTCCGCTGCGCCTCGATGCCGTGATCGTGCAGCTCGATGAAGAAGTTCTCCGCGCCAAGAATATCGCGAAAAGTCGCCGCGCTCTCCCGGGCCCTGGCCAGGTCATCGGATTGCAGGGCCATGTTGATCTCGCCCTTCAAGCAACCGCTCATCCCGATCAGACCCTCCGCATGCGCGGCGAGGAGCGTTTTGTCGATCCGCGGCTTGTAGTGCACCCCTTCGAGATGCGCGGTCGACATTAGCCTAACGAGATTCTTGTAGCCGGTCTCATCCCGCGCCAGCAGCGTGAAATGATAGGCGGCGTCGCGCTGGGAATTGGGCCGATCGGCAATCGAACCGGGCGCCATGTAGGCCTCCACGCCGATGATCGGCTTGATACCAGCCTTGGTCGCGGCCTGATAAAACTCGATCGCGCCGTAGAGGTTGCCATGGTCGGTGATGGCCACCGCCGGCATTTTCATTTCCGCGGCTTTTTCCATCAGCGCCTTCATCCGCACCGCGCCGTCGAGGAGCGAATACTCGGTATGGAGATGGAGGTGAACGAATTGATCGCCGGGCATGTGGCGTCACTATAAACTGGGGGGTGGATGCGGCAAGAAATCGACGGAGTTTAACGCTGGTAAAGGACCATTCCGGATTTCGCCGGGACGCTGACCTTGCCTATGACTGCGTCTGATTTCGCGCCGTGCCGATCGAGCGCGAGTTTCCAGCTGCTCCCTGGAGGCATCACCTCGGCTGGCTCGCTGTCGCTGTTGAGAATGACGCAGGCACGGCTCCAGGTTTCGCCTGGGACACCGACGCCGCCGACGATGAACATCAGCACTTTCTCGTTAGGCGTTTCGACGAACTTCACGCGCGCCGCGACCTGCTCGCGGGTGCGCAGGCGAAACATCGGATGCGCCTTCCGCAGCGCGATCAGGTCGCGGACGTAGTGGAACAGTTCGAGATGTTTTTGCTTCAGCTCCCAACCCACCTGATTGACGGAATCGGGCGCGTCGTAGGAATTGTTGTTGCCGCCTTTGCTGCGCGCGAATTCTTCGCCGCCTTGAATGAACGGCACACCTTGCGCCGTGAAGAGCGCGAGGTAGCCGAGCTTCATCGTCTCCTCGCGCAGCTCCTCGCTCGCGTTCGGCATTGAGACTTCGAGCTTGTCCCACAGCACGAGATTGTCGTGGCAGGTCATGTAATTGATCGACTGCGCCGGTGTCGGCAACCAGCTCGTGCCTAACATCGCCGCCTTAAGCTCGGCCCGTTTCGAGCCGTCCTGGATCCAGCCGGGTCCGTCGCCGTCGGGATAACCTTTGAGCGCGTTGCGAAAATCATCGTTGAAAGCGCCGATCGATTGCACTTTGCGCATCGATCCCTTGTCGATGCCGTCGCGCAGTGGCGAGTCGCCTGCTTTCCACGGTTCGCCGTAGAGGAGGATGCCCGGCTTGATCGCGTGCAATTCGTGCTCGGCCTGCCGCATCGTCTGTTGATCGAGCAACGCCATCAGGTCGAAGCGGAATCCATCGATGCCGTACTCTTTCACCCAGAACTTGAGCGAATCGATGATGAGCTTTCTCGCCATCGGCGCTTCACTGCGGAATTCGTTGCCGCAACCGGAACCGTTGGCGAGCGAGCCGTCGGGGAGATGCCGGTAGTAGTATTCCGGCGCGATCGCGAAGAAGGGCGCCTTCGGCGAGGTGTGATTGTAAACCACGTCCATGATCACGCCGATGCCGCGCGCATGGAGCGCGTCGACCAGCGCCTTAAATTCCCGCACGCGGCTGTCGTCGTTCGGATTGCTCGCGAACATTCCTTCGGGCGAAAAGAAAGCGGTGGTGATGTAGCCCCAGTTATAATCGCCGGCGCTCTCATCGTTCTCGAAATCCTGCATCGGCAGCAACTCAACGTGCGTCACGCCGAGCTCGCTCAAATGGTCGAGCGCAGTCTTGATCTTCTCCTCGTCAGGCAAATGCGTTTTCGTCTCCGTCCATCCGAGATAGAGGCCGGCCTGCTCCACCTCGGAGTTCGGATCGATCGTGAAATCGCGCACGTGCATTTCGTAAATGACTGCGTCGGGTGGCGCGGCGAGTGATGGCCCGGGGCGCGGGGGCGGCGGCATCTCGGTGATGCGTCCGCGGGTGCTGCTTGCGACGGCGTTGGTCGCGTAGGGATCGAGCACCTCGCGCGCCGAATCCAGCTCCGGTCCCTCCAACAGGTAAGTGTAGAATTTTCCGCGCAGGTTGCCGCTGACTTTTAATTCCCAGAGCCCGTTAGGCTGTTGTCGCAGCGCGCTCTCTTGCCGTCCCGCATCGCCTACCGCCGCATCGTAAAGGATCACACGAACCGCCTTGGCCGTCGGTGCGAAGAGGCGAAAGGTCGTGGCCTGCCGTGTAAAGATCGCGCCCAACCCGGCGTTGAATTTTTGGCGGCTCGCTTCGCGCGCGAACTCCGGCTCGATCTTCATCTCCGCGGAGGATGCCTGCTCCGCCGTTTGTGCGACCTGTTGCGATTTCGCTTCGGCTTCCGTTAACGCCGCCTCCGCGCGCCTCCCGAGATCAGTCGCGACAATCGCGAGGCGCCGCGTGCCGCCCCGGAAGTCCACCGTCACTTCGCTCGGCGTGATGTCGATCACTTTGACCGCCGCGCCGGCCGGCAGTTTTAACGACCCGACTCGTTTTCCACTCGAGACGGCGGGAAATTCCTCGGCGGCGAGCAACTTCACCTCCTGCGGCCAGCGCTCCTTGTGCTCAAGCAGCCAGGCCAGCGGATCGGGGCGCGGCGTAGGCGTGGCGGTCGGTGTCGTGGTGGCCGCGATGGCGGGAACGGGCTTGGCGGTGGGCGAAGGAGTGGGAACTGGCGTCGCAGCCGGCTTCGCCTCGAATAAATGGCGAGCGAAGACGCTTACCCGTTGCCAAGTTTGCTGAGGCCCCTCCTGCCAGCGGTACATGCCGTAGCAAAACGCGCCGAGCCCGACCATGATGAGCAACAGCAGGATCGTCCCGCAGCCCTGGCCATCGGATTTTCGCTTGGCCACGTGCCTTTCGCGAGGAGCTACTTCACTTCCACGAAGGAATTTCCGCTCTCGTCTTTCTCGCTCGTGTTGGGATCGGCTTCCCAGCGGCTGCCATCGACGACGAACTTGTAGGAGTGACGTCCCGGCGCGAGTTCGACTTCCGTTCTCCAAACGCCGTCATCGCCCTTCGTTAGGGCATACTTGGAATCGGAAACCGTTCCGTCTTTGTTCTCGGCCCAACCATTGAAATCACCCGCGAGATAGACATTGCTCGCGTCCGGCGCGGTGAACTGGAAGGTGACTTTCTGGCCGGCCTTGTCTTCACTCGCCGGGGCGGGCGTAGTCGCCGAACTGGCAGCGGAAGTTTCAGCCACGTCGCCGCTCTCCGTGATGGTGATAAGACCGTTGCCTTCGCTATCCGGCGTCGCCCACTCCGGTCCGAACCACCCTTCCTTGCTGCCGCCGACGTTAAACTTAAACTTACGCTGGCCCGGGCTCAGGGTGACGGTCTTCTTCCAGATGCCGTTCGCGTCGGGACCCTCCATTTTGTATTTCTCGTCGCTGATGACCCCTTCAGTGTTATCCGCCCAATTGTTAAAATCGCCCGCCAGATAAACGGCGGTAGCGTCCGGGGCGTGGCATTGGAAGAGAATGCCGTCGTCGGTTTTCTTGGCGGCGAGATCGCTGCTCTGCGCGGGAGTATCTGCGGACGCAATCACCGGCCAAACGCAGAGCGCCAGCCCGCAGAGCGAGCGTGCCAGGACTGCCGCACGAAAACGAAGACGAAAAGAAGAAGGCCGATTGCTCATAGTTTTCTCCAATCGTATCGAGACTTCCGATTCGCCCAAAGCGAAAAAAATCGGAACGGGGTTATCGGTGAAGCGTAAAGAAGAAAATCGACGCTTGCCCTGCGCCCGCATCTTCTGATTTTCTACTGCGAGTCCGATTGAAAATCTTTACGGACTCCACCACTGTAACGCGCATGAAAAAACTCGAAGCCATCATCAAGCCATTCAAACTCGAGGAAGTAAAAGAGGCGCTCGCCGAGCTCGGGATCGAGGGGATGACAGTGACGGAGGTGAAAGGTTTCGGGCGTCAGAAAGGCCACACCGAAATTTATCGCGGGAGCGAATACACGGTCGATTTTCTCCCGAAGGTTAAAGTGGAGGTGGTCCTGGCCGACGACATGGTCGACAAAGCCGTCTCGGTTGTGGTGGCGGCGGCGAAAACCGGCAAGATCGGTGACGGGAAGGTGTTTGTGCTGCCGGTCGAGCACGCGGTACGGATTCGCACGGAAGAGATCGGCGAGAAGGCGGTTTGAGGATTGAGAGGTTGAGGAGTTGAGTGGTTGAGCGGAAATGCTCTTCCTTCACCCCTCAACCTCTCAACCGTTCAACCTCTCAACTCGCTCGTCATCCCAACATGCCTAACGACAAGAAAAAGACTCCAGCCGACGTCAGCAAAATGATCAAAGACCACGAGGTCAAACTCGTGGATTTCAAGTTCACCGATCTGCCCGGCGCCTGGCAGCATTTCACCACCACCCTCACGGAATATAACGAGGACATTTTTACCGAAGGCCTCGGCTTCGACGGGTCGAGTATCCGCGGTTGGAAGGCGATCAATGCCTCCGACATGCTTGTGATCCCGGATCCCGGGAGTGCCTGGATCGACATCTTCAATGCCGAGCCGACGCTCAGCCTCATCTGCACGATCGTGGAGCCGATCACGCGCGAGCCTTACAGCCGCGACCCGCGTGGGATGGCGGAAAAGGCGGAGGCGTATCTGCAGAGCACCGGCATCGCGGACACTGCGTTCTTCGGGCCGGAAGCGGAATTTTTCATTTTCGACGACGTCCGGTATAATAATGCCGGGAACAGCTGCTCGTATTCGGTCGATAGCAGCGAGGGGCATTGGAACAGCGGGCGCGAGGAATTTCCGAATCTCGGCTACAAAATCCGGGCCAAGGAAGGCTACTTTCCGGTCGCGCCGGCGGATACATTGCAGGATCTCCGCAACGAGATGTGCATCGAGCTGGAGAAAGCCGGCATCCCGATCGAGCGCCAGCATCACGAAGTCGCGACCGCGGGCCAGGCGGAGATCGACATTCGTTTCGCTCCGCTCAAGGTGATGGGCGATTGGATGCAGTACTATAAGTACATCGTCCGCAACGTGGCTCGGCGGCATAACAAGACGGTGACGTTTATGCCGAAGCCGATCTTCGGCGATAACGGCTCGGGCATGCACACCCACATCTCGCTCTGGAAAGAAGACAAGCCGCTCTTCGCCGGCAACGGCTACGCGGGCTTGAGCGACATGGCGCTCTTTTTTATCGGCGGCATTCTCAAACATGCGCCAGCGCTGACCGCGATCACGAACCCGACCACCAACAGCTACAAGCGGCTGGTGCCGGGCTTCGAGGCGCCGGTCAATCTCGCTTACTCGGCGCGGAATCGGTCCGCGGCCATTCGCATCCCGACCTATTCCGCAAACCCAAAATCCAAGCGGATCGAGTTCCGCACCCCGGATGCGGCCGCCAATCCCTACGTCGCCTTCTCCGCGCTTCTGCTCGCCGGCCTCGACGGCATTCAGAACCGGATCGACCCCGGTGATCCGCTGGACAAGAATCTCTACGAACTGCCGCCGGAAGAATTGGCCAACGTGCCGAGCGTGCCAGACTCGTTAGGCGGAGCGATCGCGGCGCTGGAGGCCGATCACGCCTTCCTGCTGCGGGGCGATGTCTTCAACTCTGACTTCATCGACAACTGGGTAGAGATGAAACAAAGGGAATACGATGCGCTCCGGCTCCGGCCGCATCCCTACGAATTTCAGATGTATTACGACGTTTAAGTTGCAGATCGGAGAGGACGAGCGGTTTTGGGGACGTTAGGCGCAGCCCTCTTGCTCCTCGGTCTGCTGGCCGCTGCGCCGGGCAGCGCGGCAACGTTCCATCGCCTCGACGGCACCAGCCTAACGACGTCGCAGATCGACGCGGAAGTGGCGCGCCTGATGAAGGAGCGCGCGGTCCCCGGACTGGCGGTCGCGTTGATCGAAGAGGGGCAGCCGGTTTTCATCAAAACCTACGGCTTCGCCAACGTGGAGCATAAGCGGCCGCTCGAGAAGGACACGATCCTTTACGCCGCGTCGCTGACCAAACTGGCCTTTGCCTACACGGTGATGCAGTTGGTCGACGAGAAAGTCGTCGATCTCGATCGGTCCATCGCAAAGGATCTCCCGAAGCCGCTGCCGGAATATGAGAAATATGGCGACCTTGCCGGCGACGAGCGCTGGCGCAAGTTGACGCCGCGCATTCTGCTCGATCACACGACCGGCTTCCCCAATTTCCGGTTTATCAATGCTGACGGGAAGCTCGATTTCAAATTTGAGCCGGGCACGCGCTACGCTTACTCCGGCGAGGGAATCAACCTGCTGCAATTCGTGCTCGAAGCCGGCCTCGGGCTCGACCTCGGGAAGGAAATGCAAAAGCGCGTTTTCGATCGTTTCGGGATGAAGCGCACCAGCATGACCTGGCGCGCGGATTTTGCGCCTAACTTCGCTGACGGCTACGACGAGCACGGCAAGCGTGAGCCCCACGATGAGCGCGAATCGGTGCGTGCCGCCGGCTCAATGGATACGACGATCGAGGATTACGCGAAGTTCCTCGCCGGCTTCCTGCGCGGTGAAGGCATCTCAGCCAAGGGGCGGGCCGAGATGCTCCGGCCGCAGATTGCGATCAAGTCGGCGCACCAGTTTCCGCCGCTCGATCCGGCGGAGAATCCCGCCAACGCCGAGATCAAGCTGTCGGCTGGGCTCGGCTGCGTCCTTTTCCAAAGCGCGGCCGGTCCCGCTTTTTGCAAGGGCGGGCATAACGAATGGACCGACAACCTGGCGATCGGTCTCCCCCACAAAAAGCGCGGTCTTCTTCTGATGTCGAACAGCATCCTCGCAGAAACGATTTATCCGGCGCTGGTCAAGTTCCTCTGGGGCGATACGCACATGCCCTGGTCGTGGGAATACAATCTGCCGGGATTGCCGCCGCCGGTTTCGATGAGCGATCCGGGAAATGTCTTGCAAGCACGGGAGATGGTCCGATGTTCGTTAGCGTTATGAGTTTTCTCGCGCTTCTGTCGAATTTCGGCGGCCCGGACTTGATCATCATTCTCTTGATCGTCCTGGTGCTCTTCGGTGCGAAGAAGCTTCCCGAGCTGGCCAAAGGTATGGGCCAAGCGGTGAAGGAATTCCAGAAGGCCAAGGACGAGTTCAGCGACGAGCTGCACAACGCGGGAAATACCCCGCCGGCCAAGCCAGATGTCCGGCAAG
>JALYOR010000047.1 GCA_030856765.1 Verrucomicrobiota bacterium
TCGGACCGTCGTTGACCGCTCGTGGCGTGACCGGTGCCCTGCCCAATCCCGTCTTGGAGCTTCACGACTCGAGCGAGGCTACGATTGCCAGCAATAACGACTGGAAAGATAATAGCGCTGCCGACCAGACTGTGCTCACCGATAACGGTCTCGCACCGACAAACAACCTGGAGTCTGCTCTTGTGCAGTCTCTGGCTCCAGGAGCTTATACCGCGATTGTCTCAGGGAATAATGACACCACCGGGATCGGGCTGGTGGAGGTTTTCGATCTCGATGATCCTTCTGTAAACGGTGAGTTAGCCAACATTAGTACCCGAGGACTGGTGGGCACCGATGCAAAAGTGCTGATCGGAGGTGTGATTATCGGGCCGAACGGGGGCGCGGATGCGACGGTGATTATTCGCGCGATCGGTCCTTCGCTCACTCCGCTCGGAGTCAGTGGCGCCCTGATGGATCCGTTCCTGCAGCTCTTCGATGCGAATGGGGATCAGATTACCTCGAATGATAACTGGATGATGAATTCAGCCTCCGATCAGGAGACGATCACTGATGCGGGTTTGGATCCGCAGAATGATGCGGAATCGGTCATCGTGGCAAATCTGGTGGCGGGAGGCTATACGGCGATTGTCAGCGGCGTGAACTCGACGACCGGTGTGGGATTGGTCGAGATCTACCACATCACGCCCTAACGCTCATTTATTAAACTTGGAGGGCCAGCACCGTTACGGCGGTCGCTGGCCCTTTCTGCTATTGGGGTGTGGATTTTGGTTTTGGAAGTAACAATTGAGGAAGTTTTGCGGGCTGAGATAGCCGAGAGAACTGTGGAGGCGTTTTCGATCATAGAAGGTCTCGAGATTGTCGAAGGCGGCGGTGGCAGCGGCGGCTTGGGAGGGGAAGACCTGGGCCTTCGGGAGAGAGCTTGCTTTTGAGCGAAGCGGAGGCGCTTTCGGCAAAGGCGTTGTCGTAACAGAAGCTGCGGCGCTCATGCTTTGGCGTAGGCTCTGGCGCGCCGGGAGAGTGCGGGTGGTGCCGGCGGTGTATTGAGAGCCGCGGGCCGGCGTGAAGATGGCGCCGGGCGCGAGCACCTGCAGGCGGGCGCCGTGTCGAGGTTTGCCGGTGGCTGGTCTTCCGGCCCGCGCCGGCCCTTTTTCTCCGCTTGAATTGCCTTCTGAAACGCCGGAAGTTTTTTCATGCTCACCAAAGACGCCGAAGCCGCTCCCGTTGCGACGCCCCCGATGAAAACCGAATCCGCCCAGAAAGCCGCTGCAACCAAGACTTCGGCGGCGAAATCGCTCCAGATTTACATCGACGGAGAATTCTTCGACCAGGCCGACGCGAAGATCTCGGTGTTCGACCACGGCCTGCTTTACGGCGACGGCATTTTTGAGGGCATTCGTTTTTACAACGGCCGGGTTTTCCGGATGGAAGAACACTTGGATCGGCTCTGGGAATCGGCCCGTTCAATCTGCCTGGAGATCCCGATTTCGCGCGCGGAAATGGATGAAGTGCTTCTGGAAACCATTCGCCAAAATGATCTGCACGACGGTTACGTCCGATTGATCGTGACCCGAGGCGTGGGCAACCTCGGCCTCAATCCGACGCAATGTAAGCGCCCGAGCATTATCATCATCGCTTCCACCATCGCCCTTTATTCAGAGGAAGTTTATCGGCGGGGTCTCACGGTGGTGACCGTCGCGACCCGCCGGATGGGCCCGGCGACGCTCAATCCCGCGATCAAGTCGCTCAATTATCTCAACAACGTCCTCGCCCGGATCGAGGCCAATCTCGCCAACGCCGATGAAGCGCTGATGCTGAATGACGCCGGCAACGTCGCCGAATGTACTGCCGACAACGTCTTCATCGTGAAGCATGGGCAGATCATGACGCCGCCGATCACCGCCGGAGCATTACGCGGTATCACCCGCTCCGTCGTTTTCGACATTGCGGCAGATCTCGACCTCAAAATCTCGGAACCCGAGCTGACCCGGCACGATCTCTACATCGCGGACGAAGCGTTTCTCACTGGGACCGCGGCCGAGGTCATCCCGATGATCAAGCTCGACGGTCGTCTGATCGGCGACGGCAAGCCTGGTCCCATCACCAACCGCGCGATTAAGCGTTTCCGTGAGTTGACCCGCGAAACGGGGACGCCCATTTTCCCGGAGTGACCAGACTCACCGCAGCTGGGGAAGGGGATCGATTAGTGCTCCGGGTTGAATCTTTTCTCCCTTTTGTGGTCTAATTGATCAGCCATGCTGTGCGACGTGTGTAAATGCAATGACGCCTCGGTGTTCCTGACCGAGATCGCGGAGGGCAAGATGCAGAAGGTAAATCTCTGCGAGGCCTGCTCGAAGGAAAAAGGGGTCCAGGATCCGAAGGGATTTGCCCTCGCCGATCTTTTGTTAGGCATCGGCGCCGCCGAGGAAATCGAAAAAGGAGCGCCGACCCAGAAATGCACGGTCTGTGGCTTCACTCAGGTCGATTTCAAGAAGACGGGTCGGCTTGGGTGCAGCGCCTGTTACCAGACCTTCGCGGAAGGCCTCGGCACCTTGCTCAAGGCTATGCACAAGGGGACCGAGCACGTGGGTAAGTTGCCAGAGCGCGCCGCTCGGCAGGTCAAATTGACCGACAAGATGCGCGCCCTTGCGAATCATCTCGAAAAAGCGGTCGCGGAAGAGAATTACGAAACCGCCGCGACCTTGCGCGACCAGATAAAACAACTCGAACACGAAATGGCGAGCTGACGATGAAGTTCGCGCAAGTCATGTCGAGTGGAGGCGAGTGGCTCCGGGGTGAGGGACCGCATCACCAGATCGTGGTCAGCAGTCGCGTCCGTCTGGCGCGTAATTTGCGCCACCACGCCTTCCCCGGTTGGGCCAAGAAAGCCGAGCGCACCCAGGTGCTCGAACAGATCAAACCGCAGGTCGAAGAGCTGCCCGAGATGCAGGACTCCTTTTCGGAGTTGCTGCAGGATCTTTCCGCGCTGGAGAAGCAGGTGCTGGTCGAGCGTCACCTCATCAGCCGCGAGCACGCCGCTAAAGGAGTTGGCAGTGCCGTGATCATGAACCGCAAGCAGACGCTCAGCATCATGATCAACGAAGAGGACCATCTGCGGATGCAATCGATCCGTTCCGGCCTGCAGTTGAAGAGCGCCTTCAAGCTGGTCGACAAAGTCGACAGCACTCTCGAGGGCAAACTCGACATCGCCTACGACGAGCGACTCGGCTATCTGACCGCTTGTCCAACCAACGTCGGCACGGGAATGCGCGCCTCCGCCATGCTCCATCTGCCCGGATTGGTCCTGAGCGATTTAATCAATCAGGTCATCCAAGCCGTGAACAAGATTGGCCTGGCAGTGCGCGGTCTCTACGGCGAAGGCACCGAAGCGATGGGCAATTTATTTCAAATTTCGAACCAGACCACCTTGGGTGAGAAAGAGGACGAAATTATCTC
Source organism: Verrucomicrobiota bacterium (assembly GCA_030856765.1). Lineage (GTDB taxonomy): Bacteria > Verrucomicrobiota > Verrucomicrobiia > Chthoniobacterales > UBA10450 > Palsa-1392. The sequence goes on from JALYOR010000047.1 coordinate 3,454, forward strand.
CCGCCTCACCAAAGTCATCGAGACGATCATCAATAAGGAGCATGACGCCCGCCAGATGTTAATCCAGAAAAAGCCCGATACTCTCTGGGATCAGATCGGGCGGGCATACGGAGTGCTTACTTATGCCCATGCGATGACCTCGAAGGAGGCGCTCAATCTGCTTTCCGTCATGAAACTCGGCGTGGACCTCGGTGCTTTCCCGGAAGAGCGGCGTTTGCCGGTCGACGAGCTCTTCATCGAAACGCAGCCAGCCCACCTGCAAAAGACTTCGCAGCAAAAGCTCAACGCAGACGAACGTGACTTTCTCCGTGCCGAAATCATCCGTGGTCGTTTGAAACTCTTTCCTAAACCTGATATGGGTAAAGTGGCGCGGGAGCCCGACGACGACACACCTTCCGAGCCGAATCACCATGAATAATTTCACTCCTCGGGCGCAGCAGGTTCTTGCGTTGGCCCGCAAAGAAGCAGACCGCTTCAACCACAACTACGTCGGCACCGAGCATCTCCTGCTCGGGCTGATTAAGCTCGGCCAGGGCGTCGCTGTCAATGTGCTTCAAAAGATGGGGCTCGATCTCGAGACCGTCCGGATGGAAGTCGAGAAACAAGTCGGCTCCGGCCCAGAGACGAAGATGGTGGGCAACATTCCCTACACCCCGCGGGTGAAAAAAGTTCTCGCGCTCGCCGGCAAGGAAGCCCGCGCGCTTAATCACTCCTACGTCGGCACCGAGCATATTCTGCTCGGCTTGCTCCGCGAAGGCGAAGGCGTCGCGGCCCGGGTCTTGAAGAGCCTCGAAGTCGATATCGAGCGGACCCGCAACGAAATCCTGAAGGAACTCGATCCTAATTTCACACCGCCGGAAAACGATCCGGAGATGGGGGCCACCGGGGAAAGCGGGACTTCGAAGAAAGATGTCAAGACGCCTGCCTTGCGCGCCTTCGGTCGTGATTTAACCGAGCTGGCGAAAAAGAGCGAACTCGACCCCGTCATCGGGCGGCACAACGAAATCGAGCGCGTCATCCAGGTGCTTTGCCGTCGAACGAAGAACAACCCGGTGTTGTTAGGCGAAGCCGGCGTCGGTAAGACCGCGATCGTTGAAGGCCTCGCCCAGGAGATCGCGAGCGGCAATGTGCCGGAGCTCTTGCGCGACAAGAAAGTGATCACCCTCGACCTCGCCTTGATGGTCGCGGGCACGAAATATCGCGGCCAATTCGAAGAGCGCATTAAAGCGGTCATGGATGAGATTCGCCGCTCGAAAAATGTCATTCTTTTCATCGACGAGCTGCACACCATTGTCGGCGCCGGTTCGGCGGAAGGCGCGATGGACGCGTCCAATATCATCAAGCCGGCGCTCAGTCGCGGCGAGCTCCAGTGCGTCGGTGCCACCACGCTCAACGAATACCGCAAATACATTGAGAAGGACGCCGCCCTCGAACGCCGCTTCCAGACCGTGAAGGTCGAAGCTCCGACGGTGGATGAAGCCATTCTGATTTTGAAAGGCCTGCGCCATAAATACGAAGCGCACCACAAAGCGAAGCTGACCGACGAGGCGCTCGAACAGGCGGTTAAGCTTTCCGAGCGTTACATCACCGGCCGTTTTCTGCCTGACAAGGCGATCGACGTCATGGACGAGGCCGGTGCGCGCGCGCGCATCAACGCCATGACCCGTCCGCCGGACATCAAAGAAATCGAGAAAGAGATCGAAGAGATTCGGGTCGACAAGGAAGCCGCGATTAAGGCGCAGGATTTCGAAAAAGCCGCCGCGCTCCGCGACAAAGAGAAGCAGGCCAAGGAAAAACTCGAACGCATTCTCGGGGAATGGAGAGAGCAGCGGGAGGAGAAGGAAGTGCTCGTGACCGCCGAGGACATGATGCACATCATCTCGAAAGTGACCGGCGTCCCGCTCCAGAAAATGGAGCAGAAGGAAACCGCGAAACTTCTCGCCATGGAAGCCGACATTAAGCAGCGCGTCATCGGCCAGGACGAAGCGGTCGGTGCGATCAGCAAAGCGTTGCGGCGTTCCCGCGCGGATTTGAAGGATCCGAAACGCCCCATCGGCTCGTTCGTTTTCCTCGGCCCGACTGGCGTCGGAAAGACTTTCCTCGCTCGCACCCTGGCCGAATTCATGTTTGGCGACTCCGATGCTCTCATCCAAATCGACATGTCGGAGTACATGGAAAAATTCACCGCCTCGCGTTTGATCGGCTCGCCCCCGGGCTACGTCGGTTACGAGGAAGGCGGTCAGCTTTCCGAGGCCGTCCGTCGCCGTCCCTACTCGGTTGTGCTTTTCGACGAAATCGAAAAAGCGCACCCGGATGTGATGCATCTCCTTCTCCAAATCCTGGAGGAAGGAAAGATCACCGATTCGTTAGGCCGAAAGATCGATTTCCGGAATACGATCATCATCATGACCTCGAACGTCGGCGCCGAACTAATCAAGCGACAAACGACGATGGGCTTCGGCGCGAAGAGCGACGAAGGCAATTACGAGCAGATGCGCGAGAAGATTCTCGATG
>JALYOR010000050.1 GCA_030856765.1 Verrucomicrobiota bacterium
ATTCGAGGAACGTTCGGCGCGGGTAGAAAACCAAAACAGAAAGAACAAACATGAAATCGAAAACCATCCTCGCCGGCGCGGCTATCGCCGGATTAATGAGCGGTTCGTTCGCCGTCCAGGCGCACGCCGCCAATGTGAACAGCAAAGCCGGCGTCTCGCTCAGCCAAATGGGCGACAAGCAGGACTCAAAAGACGTTCACTCCTGCAAAGGCGAAAACTCCTGCAAGGGCAAAGGCGGTTGCAAGACTGGCGACAACGGCTGCAAAGGCAAGAATTCCTGCAAAGGAAAAGGCGGCTGTGCGACCGACGGCAGCCATTCGGAAGAGCCCGCCAAGTAGGCCTGTTGCGTTCGCGCTTCACCGCGAGCTGTTGAAGAACCGGAGTCCAATCCTCCGCTTCTTCTTCCCCCTAACGAATTGCGCTGAGGCAGCGCACGCTTAAAAAATATTGTGCCGGCAAATCCATTTAACAATTTCCACGACTACGGCATCGGCATCGGCCTGCGCGTGCCGCATTACCGCCACATCCTGGAGAAGAAACCGGTTGTCGACTGGTTCGAGATCATCTCGGAAAATTTCATGGTCGATGGCGGACGCCCGCTTGAAGTGCTCGATCAGATTCTCGAGCAATACCGCGTCGTGCAGCATGGTGTGGCGATGTATTTCGGCTCGGCCGACCGGCTCAATCGCGAGCATTTGAAGAAGATCAAACGGCTCGTGAAGCGGACCAACACGCCGTGGCTGAGCGATCATCTTTGCTGGGGCAGCGTCGACGGGCGTTACACCCACGATCTGCTCCCGATGCCCTACACTTTTGCGGCGGCGAAGACGACCGCGGCCAATATCCGCGAGGCGAGCGACTTCCTGGAAGTGCCGATCTGCGTCGAGAACGTGAGCAGTTACGCGGAATTCCACGCTTCGGAAATGAGCGAGTGGGAATTTCTCTCCGAAGTGGTCGAGCTGGCTGATTGCGGGATTCTGCTCGACGTGAACAACATCTACGTCTCCTCGCAGAATCACAGTTTCGATCCTTACGACTACCTGAACAACGTCCCGCATCTTCGCGTCGGACAAATTCACATCGCGGGGCACTCGAAGTTCGAGAAATACATCCTCGACACCCACGATCATCCGGTGCTCGACCCGGTCTGGAAGATGTACGCCCATGCCATCAAGCTCGTGGGCAAGACGGCGACGTTACTCGAATGGGACGACCGCATTCCGACCTTCGACGAGGTCCATCACGAAGCGCTGAAAGCCAATCAATTTGTCGAAAAACAAATCCAACCCGCAGCCGCCTAACGAGAATCCGGTCGCCTCGCGCGCGCAGCTCAAAGAGTTGCAAACGCTCATGGCGACGGCGGTTTTTCGACCGCTCAACGCCCGCGACGGCATGCAAGTGCACTGGACCGACGGTCGGAAGATGAGTTCGGTCGCGCAGGAATTCATCAAGCCTAACGACCGGCTGAGTTCCTTCGAGCGGCTGGAAATTTATAACCGCGTCTACTGGTTTCGGGTCCTCGATTGTCTCTGGGACGATTACCCCGGGCTGCGCGCGATCGTGGGTGAGAAGAAATTCATGGCGCTCGCGACCGCTTATCTCGCGAAATACCCGTCGGCCTCTTTTACTTTGCGCAACCTCGGTTCACGGCTCGAAAAATTTCTTCGCGAAGAGCCGCAGTGGATTGCCCCTCACGAGGAACTGGCGCTCGACATGGCACGCTTCGAATGGGCGCAGATCATCGCCTTCGACGATCCAGCGCTCCCCAAACTGTCGACCGACGATGTCCTCGACACACCGCCGGAGAAGTTGCGGCTCCGTCTCCAACCCTATCTGTCGCTCCTCGAGCTAAATTACGCGGTCGATAAATTTCTCCTCGCGGTCAAGAAGCGCGATGGCGACGCCTTGCGGGACGAAGCGAGCAACACTTTCGATTCGATGCCGCAAACGGCCAAGCAGAAACGCGCGGTCCGCCTGCCGAAACGCGAACTCGTTCATCTCGTCGTTCACCGTTACGACAACATGCTCTACTACAAACGACTCGAGCTCGAAGCCTTTGCCATTCTCCAGGGCTTCCAAAAAGGCAAATCGGTCGAGAAAGCCTGTGTCGCCGCGCTCGCGAAATCGGCCCGCACCGATGTCGATTGGGGCCGGCAGATTCAGGAATGGTTCCACGATTGGTCGGCGCTCGGCTGGTTTTGCCAGCCCAAGAGCGCTTCGACGGACTAGCGAGACAGGGACTAACGAGCCGACCGCTTAGACACGATATGATCGCACTCCTGGAGAAACTCTATGGCTGGTTGATCGCGGTCGGGAACGCGCTCCGTTCGCCGGTCTTGCTTATCATCCGTCTCTTCTGGGGTTGGCAATTTTTTATCGCCGGTAAAGGCAAGCTCGCCGATCTCGACAAGCCAACCCAATACTTCGCCAGCCTCGGGATTCCGCTGCCCCACGCGCAGGCCATCCTTGTTGGTTGCGTGGAGTGCTTTGGTGGCCTGCTCTTAATCATTGGTCTGGCCTCCCGGCTTATCTCTGTGCCGTTGATGATTCTCCTCAGCGTCGCTTACGTCACAGCAGATAAATAAGCGTTGCAGGCCATCTTTTCCGATCCCGACAAGTTTACCTCAGCCGCACCATTCTTGTTCCTGTTTGCGGTCGTGATCATCTTTGTCTGCGGTCCCGGATTGTTTTCCGTGGACGCTCTGCTCGCGAAATATTTCAAGCGCAACGGGAAGGAAGTTCGTTAAGAAGGGAAGGTGGTGGTGGGTTGCTTGGCGCGGCCACGCTGGCCGGCGACCAAGACTTCGACCGGATGGCGCGCGAGACACTCACGCGCCAAGCCACTTCGAAAAGATCATGCAATTCGAAGGAAGGCCGCGCCATCCCGACGTGCCCTATCCGCAGCTCGAACGCGTGCGGCTTTCGTTGGGCGCGACCGGTGTTGCTCGGCACCAATTTTCGATGGTCTGAAAGTCAACGACTTTCTCAAGCGCCGGAGAAACGCGAAACGAAGACCAAGTCTCTCGGAATAAGGAGGCAGTTCAAGCCTCTCCATTCTGTGGTGAAAAAGCTGGCTCTGCTGCTCTGTCTCCTGCTCGCGGCGCGCCCTGCTGCGTCGGCGCAGGCGGTGCCGACGGGAATGGAAAAGGCGGTTTTCGCCGGAGGATGTTTTTGGTGCATGCAACCGCCATTCGATCACGCGACCGGGGTTGTTTCTACCGTCGTCGGCTACGCCGGAGGCACGGAAGCCAATCCCAACTACGCGCAGGTGTCATCGGGTGAGACGAGCCACCGCGAAGCGATCGAAGTCACCTTCGATCCCACCCAGACCAGTTACGCGAAATTGCTCGACGTCTTCTGGCGCAACATCAATCCCGTCCAGCGCGACGGTCAGTTCCACGATTTCGGCGAACAATATACGAGCGCGATATTTTTCCACGCCGAAGGGCAGCGCGCCGCCGCCGAAGCCTCCAAGGCGGCGCTGGCCAGATCGGGCAAATTCCAAAAACCGATCGCGACCGTCCTTCTCCCCGCGGGCACGTTTTGGCCGGCCGAGGAATCTCATCAGAAATATTATCTGAAGAACCGGATGGCTTACCGCATGTACTACTTTGCTTCCGGGCGCGCCTCCTTTCAGCGGCGCTTTTGGAGCGCGGGCGAATAGCGCGGCGCGGCCTTCGATTGCGGTCGCCGCGTTCGCGGCGACGGGAAGATCAAGCGACGCTCCGCTTTTTTTTGAGCGGGCCGCCGCTGGCAAAAGCGAAGTAAGCGGGAAAATTCTCTCTTCTTTTTCTAAAATTCTTTTGCCAAGCAAACGCCCATTCATAGAATGGCCCCCTCGCGACGCTCTAACGAACCATTTCAAATCCCTATTTCATTTTCTGAAGCCGCCACGCCCTTCCCTTTTTTCTTTCGCTTTTGCCTCTTGGCGGCTCCGCGCGGACAGGTCTAGTCTCCGCTAGCTCGTTATGGCGAATTTCTTTCCGCGTTGGACCAATTGGCTGCCGCTCAAGCTCATGATCTGCGGGATTGTGATTGTGACGGCGCTGGTCGGCGCGACCTGGTACTACGCTACCCCGAAGTATACGCGCGTCGGCTACATGCCGACCCAGCCGGTGCCATTCCCGCACGATCTGCACGTCACCCAGCTCGGGATGGACTGCCGTTATTGCCATAACGCGGTCGAAGTGGCGGCCCACTCGAATGTGCCCGATACGCAGGTCTGCATGAGTTGTCACACCCAGATCCAGAAGGAGAATCCGAAGCTGGAACCGGTCCGCTCAAGCTGGACAACCGGGCAACCGGTGCCGTGGGTTTGGATCCATCGCACGCCCGATTACGTCTATTACAACCACTCCGCGCACGTGAATCGCGGGATCAGCTGTTACAGCTGCCATGGCCCGGTCAATCACATGCCGGTGGTCTATCACGCCAAACCCCACAGCATGGCGTGGTGCCTCGAATGCCACCGCGAGCCGGAGAAATTCCTCCGGCCGGAGGATCAGATCACGAATCTCGATTGGAAACCGGAGGACGTTAATCCGGCGGCATTCGTCGCGAAGTATGGACAACCACGCGGTATTCCGGAGGATTGGTCGAAGAAGAAAAATCTCACCCAGCTGGAGATTGGTCTCACCCTGAAGGAACGCTGGAATATCAACCCGACGGTTAATTGCCAGGGGTGCCACCGATGAAACGCATTTTGCAACACCCCGCACCCGACCAAACCGGGAAGCAATACTGGCGCAGCCTCGGCGAGCTGAGTGACACCCCGGAGTTCCGCGGCTGGCTCGAGCGCGAGTTCCCGGCCGGCGCCTCCGCAATGGAAGCGGACGAAGTCTCGCGCCGCAGTTTCCTCAAATTGATGGGCGCCTCGATGGCGCTGGCGGGCTTTGGGCTCAACAGCTGCCGCAAACCGGAGAATCACCTGGTGCCGTTCACGAAGAGCGCCGAGTGGACCATCCCCGGCAAGCCGCTCTACTACGCGACCGCAATGCCGCGGCGTTACGGGGCGATGCCGCTGGTGGTGCAGACGGTCGACGGCCGCCCGATCAAGATCGAAGGCAACCCGTTTCACCCCGACAGCAATGGCGCCTCGGACGCTTTCGCCCAAGCCTCTGTGCTCGATCTTTACGATCCGTCGCGCTCGCAGCGTTTCGTCAGAAAAAACAAGCTTTCGGATCACGCTGCTTTTGAAAAATATATCGCCGAGCTGCGCTCGAAGTTGGCGGCCAACGGCGGCGCCGGGCTCGCCTTTCTCGTGGAGGAAACGCACTCGCCGACGCGCGACCGGCTGCGCAGGGAACTCGAGAAACAGTTCCCGCGCATGCGCTGGTGCGTCTACGATCCACTCCTGAGCGAGGCGCAGCGCTTCTCGACGCAGATCAGTTTCGGCGACAATACGCGGCTCATCCCGCAATTCGACAAGGCGGACGTCATCCTCTCGCTCGACAGCGATTTTCTCGATTGCGGGGCGGGCGATCTACCGACGATCCGCGGATTTACTTCGCGCCGCCGGGTGCGCGAGGCGAAGGACTCGATGAACCGCCTCTATGTAGTGGAGAACCATTTCACCCTGACGGGCGCGATGGCCGATCACCGTCTCCGTTTCCCGGCCAGTCAAATTCCCGCCTTTACCCACGCGCTGGCGAGCAAGATCGCCGTCGCGACCAAGGACCCGGGCCTCTCCTCTGTCCTGATCACGTTGAAGGCGCCGATCAAGACGGCGAAATACGACGCGCGCTGGCTCGATGAAGCGGCCAAGGATCTCATGTCGAAACCGGGCGCAAGCCTGGTCGTGGCGGGCCCGCATCAGCCGGTCGTGGTCCAGTTGATGGTTTATGCGATCAACTCCGCGCTGCAGAACGTGGGCAAGACAATGCTGCTGCGCGCCCTCCCGCCGACGTCGCGCACGAGCAGCATCCTGCAACTGGCGAGCGACATCGATGCAGGCCGGATTAAGCAGCTTTTCATCTTCGGCGGCGACCCGGTCTACAGCGCGCCGCGCTCGCTTACGATCGATCACAAGACGAAAATCCCGGTCGACTGGGGCGATCTGCAGAAGCGCGTGCCGGAGGTCGTTAGGCTGGGGCAATATGAGGATGCGACTTCGGCTTTGAGCGAATGGCACATCCCATCCGCGCATTATCTCGAGACCTGGAGCGATGGGCTTACCCCGAGCGCTTCCTACGTTGCAATCCAACCCCTCATCCTGCCCCTCTTCAATGGTCTGTCGGAGCTCGATGTGATGCAGATGGTGCTCGGCCAGCCGAAAGAAGAGGGCCCGGCCCTCGTCCAGGAAACTTTCCGGCAGACCGCGCCGCCGGGGGATTTCAACGCGGCGTGGAGCAAGTTTCTGCACGACGGATTCGCCTCGCACCTCCCGCCCAAGGATCAGCCGCCGAAGTTTAACGGGAACACCGCTGGCGGTGTCGCGCACACGCTGTGGAACAACGAAGGGACCGTGCCGACGAAAAATTCCCCCGAGATCGTCCTGATCGGCAGTTATGCGATGGATGATGGCCGTTACATCAATAACGGCTGGCTCCAGGAAATGCCCGACCCGATCACGAAGTTGACCTGGGATAATGCGGCCATGATGAGTCCTGGCTACGCCCGGCACCTTCGAGTAAAAGACGGCGACCTGATCCAGATCACGGTGACGGAGCCGAAACCGAAAGCGCCCGCGCCCCCGGCCGGCCAACCAGCCAGGCCGACCCTGCCGCCGCGCCAACCACTCGAGCGCCAGCTCGTCATCGCGGCCCTCATCGTGCCGGGCCACGCGGACCACTCGATCACGATTCCGTTAGGCTACGGGCGTCGGCATACCGGCCCTGTCGGCGACGAAGCCGGATTCAACGGATATCTCCTCCGCACTTCGTCCAACCCGCATTTCATCGTCGCAGATGGCAAGGCGATCGGCAGTGTGTCGGTGAAGAAAGTGCCCGGTCACTACGCGCTTTCCACGACGCAGGAACATTTTTCGATCGAAGGGCGCGGTCTCGTTAGGGAAGCGACTCTGGACCATTATCGCGACGACGAGGAGTTCGTGAAGAAGATCGCCGGCGACGAAGAATTGCCGGAGAAGCTGCCCTCGCTCTACGTGCACCCGAAGCTCGACGCGCCGCAGCAATGGGGCATGACGGTGGACCTCAACACCTGCACCGGGTGCAGCGCCTGCGTCATCGCCTGTCAGGCCGAGAACAACATTCCGATCGTCGGCAAGCTGCAGGTCGCGCATGGCCGCGTCATGCACTGGATCCGGATCGATCGCTATTACGCCAGCGCCAAACCGTTCAACCAGGATCACGGTGAATGGCCGGAGAATCCCGAGCTCGTGCACCAGCCGATGATGTGTCAGCACTGCGAGAACGCGCCGTGCGAAACCGTCTGCCCGGTCAACGCTACGATCCACAGCGAGAGCGGGCTCAACGTGATGGTCTACAACCGCTGCATCGGCACGCGGTATTGCGCCAACAACTGCCCCTTCAAGGTCCGGCGTTTCAATTATTTCGATTACAACCAGCGCCCGGTTGGCAAGACGAAGATCGCCGGCGTTTCGGTTTACCAGGAATACCTCGGCCCGCTGACGGAGAAAACCGTCGCCGACACGATCAAGCTGCAGAAGAATCCGAACGTGACTGTGCGGATGCGCGGCGTGATGGAGAAGTGCACCTATTGCGTGCAGCGAATCCAGGAGGCGAAGATCGAGGCGCAGGCGCGGGCCGGTGCTTCCGATAACATCAGGATTCCGCGCGACTCCTTCACCACTGCCTGCGCACAGGCTTGTCCCGCGGAAGCGATCGTCTTTGGAGATATCAAGGATCCGGAGAGCCGCGTTTCGAAAGTGAAGGCGGAGAACCGGAACTACCGGTTGCTCCAGTATCTCAACGTCGAGACGCGGACGAGCTACCTGGCGCGGATTCGCAACCCCAATCCGCAAATGCCGGATGCCAGCGCCATTGGGGTGGCCAGCCTGGGGCATGGGCATGGGGGCGGAGAAGAGCACGGCGCGCCTCAGCCCGATGGCGTCCCGCCGGGACCGCACGCTCCCGCGGCACAACCGGAGCCGACACGATGACAGGGCCAACGTTTTGTCATCCCGACCCGGCGCAGCGCGGCGAGGGATCTCACTCTTGCGATTTGCGCGTTCTCGCAGCCAGAGCGTCGCTCTTGCAACTGGGGGGTCCCTCGCCGTCTGCGCGGCTCGGGATGACAGCTCGAGGAGGCGAATTCTAAAATGGATGGTTCCGCCGCTGCACCAGAGGTCATTGCGGGCGAGGCGTCGGCTTCGGTCGCACCGCCTTTGACGCGTGTCCCGCTCGTCCTGAACAAGCGGAATTTCGATTGGGTGACCAATCGTATTTCCGGCGCGGTCGAAAATCCCACGCCGCGCTGGTGGTGGGTGGCCTTTGCCATCACCTCGGCGATCGCTCTTTTCGGTCTCACTTGTATCGCCTACCAGATCTCGACCGGCGTCGGCGTCTGGGGCTTAAACAATCCCGTTGGCTGGGCTTGGGACATCACCAACTTCGTCTTCTGGATCGGCATCGGTCACGCCGGCACCCTCATTTCCGCCATCCTTTTCCTGCTGCGCCAGAAGTGGCGCACCTCGATCAACCGCTCGGCAGAAGCGATGACGCTCTTCGCCGTTATCTGCGCCGCGATTTTCCCCGGTATCCACGTCGGCCGGGTCTGGATGGCGTGGTTCCTGGCCCCTGTGCCTAACCAATACGCGATCTGGCCCAACTTCCGCAGCCCGCTCCTCTGGGACGTCTTTGCGGTCTCGACTTACTTTACAGTTTCCGTCCTCTTTTGGTACACCGGTTTAATTCCTGATCTCGGCACGCTGCGCGACCGCGCCACGACCAAGATCAAGAAATTCCTCTACGGCATCTTCGCACTCGGCTGGCGCGGTTCGAACCGTCACTGGCGGCATTACGAGATGGCCTATCTGCTCCTGGCCGGGCTCTCGACTCCGCTCGTGCTCTCGGTGCATAGCGTCGTTTCCTTCGACTTCGCCACCTCGGTGATTCCGACCTGGCACACCACCATCTTCCCGCCCTACTTCGTGGCCGGCGCCATCTTCGGCGGCTTCGCCATGGTGCTGACCCTGATGATTCCGGCGCGCGCCATCTTCAAGCTGCAGGACATCATCACCCCGCAGCACATCGACAAGATGGCGAAGATCATTTTGCTGACCGGCTCGATCGTCGCCTACGCCTACGTGATGGAATTTTTCATCGCGTGGTATAGCGGCAACGAATACGAAAAGTACGCCTTCTACAATCGCATTTTCGGCCCCTACTGGTGGTACTGGTGGGTCGGCATGCTTTTCTGCAACACCCTTTCGCCCCAGCTCTTTTGGTTCAAGTGGTGCCGGCAAAACATCCTGGTCGTCTACTTCGTCTGCATGTGCGTCAACGCCGGCATGTGGTTCGAGCGTTTCATCATCATCGTCGGCGGTCTGCATCGCGATTTTCTGCCGTCCTCCTGGGGCTTATTCACGCCGACTTGGGTCGATATCTGGACCTTCATCGGGACGTTCGGCATTTTCCTTTCGCTCTTCCTGCTTTTCATCCGCTTCCTGCCGATGATCGCGATGTCGGAAGTGAAAATTGTTTTGCCTGAAGCCGATCCGCATCACGCCTCGCCCGAAGAGCACCACGTCGTCGCGGCCGGCGGAAAGGAGCGCACATGATCACGCCGAGCGGGAACCGGGTATACGGCATGGCGGCGGAATACTCGAGCGCTTCCTCGCTTTTCGAGGCGGCGAAACAGGTGCGCGATGCGGGCTTCAAGCGCTGGGACGTGCATTCGCCCTTCCCGATCCACGGGATGGACGATGCGATGGGCCTGGGCAAATCGTGGCTCAGCGCGGTTGTGCTCGTGGGCGGTATCACCGGCCTGCTCAGCGCGGCGGTGCTGCAGTTTGGGCCCTCCTCATATCTTTATCCGCTCATCGTGCACGGAAAACCGACCAACTTCTGGACCGTCCCGGCGTTCTTCCCGATCATGTTCGAGCTGACGATTTTGTTTGCCGCTTTCTCCGCCGTCATCGCCATGTTGACGATGAATCTCCTGCCCCGCTGGAACCATCCGATGTTTAACTGGGAGCGGTTCAAGCGAGTCACGAACGATGGATTTTTCCTCGTCCTGGAAGCGCGCGACCCGCGCTTCAGCGAGAACGAAGCGCGCGAGCTGCTCGAGCGGACGGGCGGCCAGCATATCACAGTGGTGCACGAGGAGTAATCATGCTGCGCACCTTCTTCCTCATTTTTGCGCTGGTCACGGTCGCCTGGCTGGCGGTCTTCGGATTCCGCGGCGAAAAAAGCACCCGGCCGGAGATCGAGATCTTCCCCGACATGGTGCGGCAGCCGAAGGTGCGCGCGCAGGCGGAGTCGGATTTCTTCGCAGATCAACGCGGCGCCCGGAAACCGGTCGAAGGGACAATTCCGCTTGGATACCAAATGCCGATCTCTCCCGGCCAGGGACGGGGCTTCGATCAGGGTCGCGAGATGGCGATGCAGCCGCAGCTCGGTTTCAGCGAGGGCACAGACTATTACAATACCGGCAAAATGGAGGCGAACTGGGGCACGGGTTTGCCGGTGGAGGTGGATCCGGCGCTGATGCTCCGCGGCCAGCAGCGTTTCGATATCAACTGCGCGGTCTGCCACGGGCCGCTCGCGATGGGGGACGGGATCGTGAAGCAGTACGGCCTCGCGACGGTCGTGAGCCTGCAGGACGAGCGCATCCGGAAGATGTCCGACGGCGAAATTTTTGACACTATCACGCACGGCAAGAACACCATGATGGCCTACGG
>JALYOR010000070.1 GCA_030856765.1 Verrucomicrobiota bacterium
AGCGGGCCGCACCGACATTGCAAGGCGGCGGCGGGTCGGCTATCATCCGCCCTCTTGGCGATGAACAAAATCGGGCTGCTTCTCCTACCGATCCTCGCGGTTCTCGCGCTGCCGTTCCACGCGTCCGCGCAGGAGTTCGATCCCTCCGAGGTTTTCCTCAAGGCCTACATGACCGCGCAGCAGGCCGAAAAACTCGAGCGAGACAATCAACTCAAACCCGCGCTGGCAAAGTTCCGCTTCGCCGGCACCATGCTGGAAGAGTTGAAAAAGAGCAGCGCCGACTGGCAACCGGCGATCGTCGATTATCGCGGCCGCAAAATCAGCGAAGCCATCCTGCGGGTGCAGAGCAAGATCGACACGCAAAGCGACCTCGCGGCCACTTCCCCGCCTGCCGAAAGCGGGACCGGCGAAGCCTCTTCGCCTAACGTCGCTCCCTCCGGACCGAGGGTGGAGATCGGCACCCCGCCCCGCCCGCCGCCGGTCGACGTTCAGGCGGCGATCCAGAATGCGACCAAGGAATTACGCGCGCGGGTCGAAACCCTCGAGACAGAACTGAAAAAATCGCAGAAGGAAATCTCGACCGCCCAGAAAGAAAAGTCGGAGATTTCCGGAAAACTCCAGCAGACCAATGCGGAGCTCGAACAAGCCAAAGGGCAGGTCGCCAAAGCTGCCGGGGCGGAAAAAGGTCTGCGCGATCAGCTCGCCGCCGCCCAGGAATCATTGCAGGTCATTCAATCGAGCGGAGCCATCGACCAGAAAGCATCAGCGGCACTCCAAGCCGAGATCACGCAATTGAAGATAGCGCTCGAGGTCGCGGAGACCGGGCGCACCGCCGCCGAAAAGGAAAGTACCGAAGCCAAGACCAAGTTGCTCGATTCGCGCAAGGAAGTAGCTAGCGTTTCCCAAGAGCGCGACGCGATGAAACGCGAGCGGGACGACGCGGTCCGGGAAATGAAGATCGCCGGCGACGCCACCAAACGCGTCCAGGTCCTGATGGCGGAAAACAGCGACCTGCAGAAGAAGCTGGCCGCGGCCGAAACCACGGTGCGCGAGATCAGCGCCGACAGGCCGCGCAAAGCGCAGGAGCTGGAGGACGTAAAACAACAGCTCGAGAAACTGCGCGGTCAGCTCGTCACCAGTCAGAAGGCGAATCAGGACTCGGAGAAAATGATCGCCGACCTGCGCGCGCAACTCGATGAAGCGAGCGGTCTGCTCGCCACCGCCAAATTGAATGGCGCCACGCCGGAGGAGACCGAGCGGCTGGTCAAAGAAAACCAGATGCTGCGTGCCATCGTGGTGCGCGAGCGGCAGGAGGAAGCGCGTCGAGAGCAGGCCAAGAAGCTGATGCTGGCGGAATTCGACAAACTGAAAATAAAATCCGACGTGCTCGACCAGCAGATCCATCTGCTTGCCGAACCGATCACCAAGCTGAGCGAAGAGGAATTGGCCTTGCTGAAATCGCCGGTGGTGGCCATCTCCGACACCGCACCCGGCACCGCCAAAGCCAGCCTTACAATGGCCAAACCGGCCAATCCGATCGCGATCAGCAACTCGACCAAGCCACCGGATCCGAGCGACAAGTCACCGCTCAATGAGGTGGCGGAAGGAGAAGGCAGCACGATCGGGCCAGAAGTGGGTGCGAAGTTCCAACCGGGAGTGCCGCCGGACCTGATGCCCCTGGCGCGGGAAGCGAAGGCCAGCTTCGACCAGGGCAAATTCAAGGAGGCGGAAAAGCAGTACGAGGAAATCTTAACGAAAAGCCCTAACAACCTCTACTCGCTCTCCAATCTCGGCGTGGTCCTTTTCCGCAACGGCAAACTGAAGGCGGCGGAGTTGACCCTGAAGAAGGCGATCGCGCTCGCGCCGAAGGACGAGTTCACCCACACCACGCTCGGGATCGTCTATTACCAACAAAGCAAGTTCGACGATGCGCTTTCCGAGCTGACCAAGTCGCTCGCGATCAATCCCAAGAGCGCGACGGCCCACAACTACCTCGGTATCACCGCGAGCCAGAAAGGCTGGCAGGAAGCAGCCGAGAAAGAAATGCTGGCCGCAATCCAAGAAAACCCGGAATACGCCGACGCCCATTTCAACCTCGCAGTCGTCTATTCCACCTCCCAGCCGCCGGCCAAGGAATTGGCGCGCCGTCATTACAGCAAGGCGCTCTCGCTCGGTGCGCAGCCCGATGCGACGCTCGACAAATTGCTCCGCTGAAGCTTTCACCCAAGGAACCAGCCCGCCGGTGAACGCCGTCTTCCTGAGCGCGGAATGGCGCCACCTCGTTATGCTCAATTACCCGGTGGATCCCGCCTTGCTCGAGCCGATGCTGCCGCGCGGCGTGGAGTTGGAAGGGTTCGCGGGCACGACTTACGTCAGCGTGGTCGGTTTCCTTTTTCTCCGCACCCGCGTCTTTGGCGTTGGCTTTCCGTTTCATCGCGATTTCGAGGAAGTGAACCTGCGCTTTTACGTGCGACATCGCGCGCCGGACGGGTGGCGGCGGGGCGTCGTCTTCGTGCGAGAACTCGTGCCGCGGCGCATCATCGCCACGCTCGCGCGCCTCTTCTACAGCGAGCCGTATTCCGCCTTCCCCATGTCCCATCTGGTCGAGCAGGAGGAAGGTAAATTACGCTGCCGTTACGCGTGGCGGCGCAATCAGAAAGAGGAGTTCGTATCCGCCGAGGCAACCGGCGCGCCCGCCCTGGTCGCTCCGGGTTCGCTGGAGGAATTCATCACCGAACATTACTGGGGCTACAATGCCCACCGCGGCTGCACGCAGTACCAAGTGGAGCATCCGCCCTGGCGGGTTTGGCGAGCCACGGCGGCGCAATTCGAGGCCGAGGTCGCCACTCTTTACGGCGCGGGATTTGTCGCACCTCTCAGCGAGCCGCCGGCGTCAGCTTTCATTGCCGAAGGCTCGCCGGTGCTCGTGCGGCGCGGGAGCCCACTGCCCTCAGGCGCGCTGCCGGTTGATTAGCTCGCGCAGGACAAACTGCAGGATGCCGCCGTGTCGGTAGTAATCGACCTCGATCGGCGTATCGATCCGCAACTTCACCGGGACCGTTTCCTTCTTTCCTTTGGCCCGTTCGATTTCGAGAGTGAGATTTTGACCGGGCTGAATCGTCTCCGACAGCCCCGTCACGCTGTAGATTTCCGAACCTTCCAGGCCTAACGATTGGGCGTCGGTCCCATCGGCGAACTGCAACGGAAGGACGCCCATCCCGACCAGGTTGGAGCGGTGAATGCGCTCGAAGCTTGCCGCCACCACGGCTTTCACGCCTAACAATCGAGTGCCCTTGGCCGCCCAGTCGCGGCTGGAGCCGGTCCCGTATTCGGTCCCGGCGAGGATGAAGAGCGGGGTCTTCTTTTCGGCGTACTTCATCGCCGCGTCGAAGATCGACATCTGCTCGCCGCTTGGCTGGTGGATGGTGACGCCGCCTTCCACGCCGGGGACCATCAGGTTCTTGATCCGGACGTTGGCAAAGGTGCCTCGGGTCATGACCAGATCGTTGCCGCGCCGGCTGCCGTAGCTGTTGAAGTCTTCCGGCTTGATCCCGCGCGATACGAGATACTGGCCGGCGGGCGAGTTGGCCTTGATCGCGCCGGCCGGAGAAATGTGATCGGTCGTAACCGAGTCGCCAAAGATGCCTAACGGGCGGGCGTCGCGAATGTCCTCGATCTGGCCCGTCTCCATGGTGAAGTCGGCAAAGAACGGCGGATCGTGAATGTAATCGCTCTCCTCGTCCCAATGGTAAACCTCGCCGGTGCTGGAGGAGATCTCGTTCCACTTCGGATTCTGGTCGGCGAAGTCGCGGTAGAGTCTGCGGAAGACCTCGGGGGTGAGTGCGGAGCGCATGGTGTCGCGGATCTCGGCTAACGACGGCCAGAGGTCCTTCAGGAAAACGTCTTTCCCATCCTTGCCTTGGCCGAGCGGATCCTTGTTCAAGTCGACATCGACGCGACCCGCGAGGGCGAAGGCGAGGACCAGCGGCGGCGACATGAGGAAATTGGCCTTGATGTTCTGGTGGACGCGGGCCTCGAAGTTGCGATTGCCGGAAAGGACGGAAGCGGCGACGAGATCGTGCTCCGCGATCGCTTTCTCGATCTTCGGATGAAGCGGGCCGGAGTTACCGATGCAGGTGGTGCAGCCATAGCCGACGACGTTGAAACCGAGTTGGTCGAGATATTTCTGCAGGCCGGTCTTCTCGAGATAATCGGAGACGACGCGCGAACCGGGCGCGAGCGAGGTCTTGACCGAAGGATCGATCGTTAGGCCGCGTTCGACCGCCTTTTTCGCGAGCAGACCCGCGGCCAGCATGACGCTGGGGTTACTGGTGTTGGTGCAGCTGGTGATGGCGGCGATGAGCACACTGCCGTGGCCGATCTTGCTCTGGCCGTGATGGAATACATCGCCGCTTTCGGCTTCGATTTCGTCGCCGGAGTCGGGCGTGGGCCGGTTCGAGACCATCTCAACTTTGTTTCGCTGGTCGCCCGGCTCGATGCCGGAGTCACCGAGATCGGTGGAGACCATCGGTTC
>JALYOR010000260.1 GCA_030856765.1 Verrucomicrobiota bacterium
CCCAAAGGGGTGATGCTTTCCCATCTCAATGCGCTGACATTCGTTAATTGGGCTTGCGCGACTTTCGGGGTGACGGCGCAGGATCGCCTCTCGAATCATGCACCGTTCAACTTCGACCTTTCGGTGCTCGATATCTTCGTCGCGGTCAAAGCCGGCGCGGCTCTCTCGCTCGTGCCGGAAGGTCAGGCGGTTTTCCCGCTCCAACTCTCCGCGTTCATCCAGGACCAGAAGATCACGATTTGGTACTCGGTGCCGATGGTCCTGACGCAGCTGCTCTCGCGTGGAAAACTGGAAGAGCGCGACCTCTCTGCTCTTCGGTGCGTGCTCTTTGCGGGCGAGGTCTTCCCGACCAAACATCTCCGTGCACTGATGCAAAAACTGCCGCACCCGCGCTACGCCAATCTCTACGGACCAACCGAGACCAACGTCTGCGCCTGGTATGACGTCGAACCTCTTTCCGAAGAAGAAACGGCGCCTATTCCGATCGGCAAAGCCACTGCCAACACCGACCTGATCGCCATCAATGCCGACGGAAAACGCATCACCGGCCCGGGCGAAGAAGGTCTCCTCTACGCGCGCGGTTCCACCGTCATGCAAGGCTACTACGGACGCCCAGAAAACACCGCGGCCTCATTCATTCCCAACCCATTCGCGGTCGGGCGCGAGGAGCAGCTTTATTGCACCGGCGACTGGGTGACGATCGACGAGACGGGCAATTACCTCTTCGTCGGCCGCAAGGATCACATGATCAAGACCCGAGGCTACCGGGTGGAGTTGGGTGAAATTGAGGCCGTCATGGTCGCGCACCCGGCCGTGGATGAGGCCGTGGCCCTGCCGATCCCCGATGAAGCGATTGGCAACACCATTCACGCGGTGGTCACACTCGCGGCGAGCCAAACGCTCGACGTGATGAAGCTCAAGCAACATTGCGCCGAGAAATTACCCTCCTATATGGTGCCGGAGAAGATCGAGTTTCGCGAATCATTGCCCCGCACCGACAACGGAAAAATCGATCGGCGTCGGCTGCAGGGGGAGCTCACTCCGGCCACCAAATAATGTTGTCAGGAAGGAAACCCGTCGCTAGCGCGCGCACCCAGTAAGGTTTGGGCGCGTTTCAGATCCGCCGGGATTCCGATATCGATGAAAAGCCCGTCGGCCACCAGGCCGTAGACCCCTCGCGCCAGCAGTCCCGGAAAAACATCTCGTTCCAGCGACACGGCCTCCCCGTCCGGCAACTGGTCAACGATCTCCTTGCAGAGGAGGTAGATACCGGCGTTGATCAAGCCGGACCCCGTTCTCGCTCCCTTTTCCACGAAGTCAATCACGCGACCCTCGGCATCGATCGTCACGCTCCCGTAGCGGCCCACGTCGGGCACCGGCTGCAAGATCATCACCAATCTCGCCTCCTTTTGCCTGAAAAGCCGGAGGGCCGTCGCGCAATCCCATTCCACGTAGCTGTCGCCGTTCAGCACAACCACCGGGTCGCTCAGTAATTTTCCCGCCAGTTTGAGGGCGCCGCCCGTGCCCAGCGGTTCCTTTTCCCGCGAATACCTCAGCGTCAGACCGAGCTCGTGACCATCGCCAAAGTAATCCTCGATCTGCTCAGCCATATAGCCGGTCCCAAGGATGACCTCCTCCATCCCCTGCGCCTTGAGGTTTTCGAGCAGCACCTCCAAGAATGGCACACCGCCCACTGGGGCCATCGATTTAGGACGATCGCTCAAGACCGAGCGCAGGCGAGTCCCCAACCCACCGCAGAGCACGAAAGCCCGCAGTTTGGAAACGCCAGTGATGGAATTGACGGGATCGGGCATGGAGAAAGCGGACCTTAGCAGCGATTCGGCGCTCCGGACAATCTCGCACCCTCGTCGCCGCAGGGGGAATAGCCGTTCGCCAAAGAGGCGATTGCAGCGTATCTTGGCGTTCGCAAATTATGGATCAATTGGTCATTAAAGATTTACACGTTTCGATCGACGGACAGGAGATCATCCGCGGCCTCAGCCTCAACGTCCCCAAGGGTGAAGTGCATGCCATCATGGGGCCGAACGGCTCTGGCAAAAGCACTCTCGCCAAAGTCCTCGCCGGTCATCCTGATTACATTGTCACCTCCGGCTCCGTGCTGATGGACGGCGAAAATGTTCTCGAATTCGAACCCGACGAGCGAGCGCGCAAGGGTCTTTTCCTCGCCTTTCAATATCCGAGTGAGATTCCGGGCGTAACCATCGCGAACTTCCTCCGTGCCGCCGTGCAGGCGCGCCTCCCCGACGGTGAGGAACTCGAAGCGACCGATTATTACGCTACCCTCTACAAAAAGATGGATTTGCTCGGCATGGACCGCTCTTTTACGTCGCGCTCGGTGAACGAGGGCTTCTCCGGCGGCGAGAAAAAGCGCAACGAAATTCTGCAAATGGCGATGCTGGAGCCGAAATACGCGGTCCTCGACGAAACCGATAGCGGCCTCGATATCGATGCCCTGAAAGTTGTCGCCGAAGGCGTCAACTCCCTCCGCGGACCAACTCTCGGCGTTCTCCTCATCACTCATTATCAGCGGCTCCTGAATTACATCGTGCCCGACCACGTGCACGTCATGGTGCGCGGCCGGATTGAACTGAGCGGGGGCAAAGATCTAGCCCTCCAGCTGGAGGAAAAGGGCTACGATTGGGTCAAGGACGACATCACTGAGCCCGCCCTCGCCTAAAGGCAAAAGGACACACAAACATGGTTAAGGAAAACAAAACACTCGATATCGAGCGGAACATCGGAGATTTCGCCTACCCGGAAACGCATACGCATGACGCGGGCATCGGCCTGAGCGAGAAGACGATTCACTACATCTCGGACGTGAAGAACGATCCGGATTGGGTGCGGGAATTTCGTCTCAAAGCCTACCGGACATTCATGAGCAAACCGATGCCGACGCATTGGGCGAGCAAGGATCTGGAAGCGATCGTATTCGACAACATCCGCTATTATTTGAGCGGCGGGATTCAGCCGAAACGCAACTGGGAAGACGTGCCCGACGACGTCAAGCGGACCTTCGAGCGGCTCGGCATTCCAGAGCAGGAACGCAAGTTTCTCGCCGGTGTGGAAGCGCAGTTCGACAGCGAGGCGGTCTATTCTAACATCAAGAAAGCGGTCGGCGAACAGGGCGTCATCTTCGTCGGGAGCGCGGACGGCTTGAAGGATCACCCGGAGATTTTCCGGAAATGGTTTGGCAAAGTCATTCCAACCGGGGACAACAAATTTAGCGCGCTGAACAGCGCCGTTTTCAGCGGCGGCTCCTTCATTTACGTCCCGCCGGGCGTGAAGGTGAAGCACCCGCTGCAGGCTTATTTCCGGATCAACGCCGAGAACTTCGGCCAGTTCGAACGCACCCTCATCATCGTCGATGAAGGCGCGGAGTTGACCTACATGGAGGGCTGCACTGCGCCGAAATTCAACACTGCCACGCTGCACAGCGCGGTCGTGGAATTAGTCGCCATGAAAGGCGCGAAGATCCAGTACATCACCGTCCAAAACTGGTCGAACAACGTCTTCAACCTCGTCACCAAGCGCGGCCTCGCGCACGAAGAAGCCGAGGTGAAATGGATCGACTGCAACATCGGCAGCCGCCTCACGATGAAATATCCGGGCGTTGTCATGAAAGGCCGCAAAGCCCGCGGCGAAGTGATCTCGATCGCGCTCGCCGGCGACGGTCAGCATCAGGATACCGGCGCGAAGATGGTTCACGCTGCCGACGAAACGACGAGCAACATCATTTCCAAGAGCATCTCGATCGGCACCGGCCGCGCCACTTATCGCGGCCTCGTTCACGTGCCAAAGCATCTCAAGAACTGCAAGAACAACACCGAGTGCGATGCGCTCCTCATCAACTCGAACAGCCGCACCGACACCTATCCGGCGATCACTGTGCGCGGGACGGGCA
>JALYOR010000158.1 GCA_030856765.1 Verrucomicrobiota bacterium
CTCCGCCAGCTCGCGAATTTCAGATTTCTGCAATATGAAGAACAATCACGAACATCCAGGGAAGAAGGACGATTGCTGCGATCATCAGCACGCTCACGAGGAAGAAAAGCCATCGCGCTCAACGCTGAATGAGGGCGTCGCGGCCAAGGCCACGACTGTTCTTGCGGTCAGCGGCATGGATTGCGCCGACGAGGTGAAGTTATTGCACGAAACGCTGCGGCCGATCGGAGGTGTCCGTTCAGTCGAGGCGAACCTCATGACGGCAAAGGTCACCGTGATGCACACGAGAGCGTCACGCCGGAGAAGCTCATCGCGGCGATCAAACCAACCGGCTTGGAAGCGCAGCTCGCAGAGCGTGGGCAAAAGTTTGGCTCTGGAGCCAGCGCACAACGGCGGCGCGCAATCGCGGTTGGTGTATCAGGTCTGCTAACGGGGCTCGGCCTTGTCCTCCAGTGGACGAATGCAGGGCCGGCTGCGTTGCAAATCGCGGTCTTCGCCGGCGCCATCATCGCAGGCGGCTGGTTCATTTTTCCGAAGGCACTGGCGGCGGCTCGTCGCTTCTCGCCGGACATGAATTTGTTGATGACCATCGCCGTCGCGGGCGCGGCGATCATCGGTGAATGGTCGGAAGGCGCGGCCGTGACATTCCTCTTCGGGCTCTCCGAATTGCTGGAAGCGTTCAGCGTGCAGCGGGCGCGACGGGCGATTGAATCGCTCCTCCAGTTGTCGCCGGAAACGGCGCTGCTCAAACGCGGCGATGCGTTCGAAGAAGTGCGGGTCGAGACCGTAAAAGCTGACGACATTTTCGCCGTCAAATCCGGGTCGCGCGTGCCGCTCGATGGCGAGGTCATCTCAGGTGCGTCGGCCGTGAATCAGGCGCCGATCACAGGCGAGTCGCTCCCCGTCGACAAGAAGACCGGCGACCAGGTTTTCGCCGGCACAATCAACGGCGAAGGCTCGCTTGAAGTCCGCGTCACGAAAGCCGCGGGCGACACGATGCTCGCCCGCATCATCAAACTCGTCGGCGAGGCGCAGGCGCAGAAAGCGCCGTCGGAGCGCTTCGTCGATGTCTTCGCGAAATACTACACCCCCGCCGTAATGGTGCTCGCGCTGCTCGTCTTCTTCGTGCCGCCACTCATTTTCGGCGGGCCCTGGAGCGTCTGGGCTTACCGCGCATTGGTGCTGCTCGTCATCGCCTGTCCCTGCGCGCTCGTGATTTCTACACCGGTCTCGATTGTCTCCGGGCTCACCGCGATGGCTCGGCGCGGCGTGTTAATCAAAGGCGGCGCGCATCTGGAAGCGGTCGGAAAACTGCGCGCCCTCGCCGTCGATAAGACCGGCACGATCACGGAGGGAAATCCGCGCGTGCGACGTGTCGTGACGTTCGACGGAAACAGTGAAAGCGATGTCACACGGATCGCGGCGGCGATCGACACACACTCCGAGCATCCGCTGGCGAAGGCTGTTGTTGCCTACGCCGAGGAAAAGCGCATCGCGTTCCGGCGCAGTGAAGATTACCAGGCGCGCACCGGCCGCGGCGCGGAAGCGATCCTCGACGGCCACCACTACTTTGTCGGCAACCATCGGTTCGCGCACGAGCTCGCCGTCTGCTCCGAAGAGATCGAGAGCGCGCTGGCAGAGATCGAGCAGGAAGGTCAATCGGTCGTCGTAGTCGGCCACAAGCTGCACACCGACTGCAAAGGGGAAGTCCTCGGCATCCTCGCTGTTGGCGATGCGATCCGCTCGAACGCAGCCACCGCGCTGAAAGCGCTGCACGAAGCCGGACTCGAAAAGATCGTGATGCTAAGCGGCGACAATCAGCGCACTGCGGACGCAATCGCTCGGCAGGCCGGCATCGACGAAGCCCACGGCGACCTCTTGCCCGACGACAAGATCGCCCGCATTCACGAGCTGACGCAGCAATTCCGCCACGTCGGAATGATCGGCGATGGAGTCAACGACGCGCCCGCCATGGCCGCAGCGTCGGTTGGCATTGCGATGGGTGGCGCAGGAACGGACACCGCCATCGAAACGGCTGACATGGCTCTGATGCAAGACGATCTCAGTCAGGTCGCGGAAGCCATTCAGCTCGGTCGCCGCACGGTGCGCATCATCCAGTTCAACATCGTCTTCGCGCTCCTGATCAAAGCCGTCTTCCTCGCCTTGGCGCTGATGGGCCAGACGAGCCTCTGGCTTGCGATCGCAGCCGACACCGGCGCCACCCTGGTTGTAATTGCCAATGCACTGCGACTGCTCAGCGGCGCTCAGTCACGGCAAGCGAAAGAGAGTCTTGACCTCGGACTTGGCTCAAGGGTCTAGAGTCCGAATTATGAAAAGAAATTTGATCAAACAAATCGGAAAGCGCTGTCGATCCTGGCAGCTCTCACGCTCGCCAATGTCGTCTGAGATGCTGCTCGCAAGCGAATCCGTCGAAGTGCGCTACCGGGCGCCGTTCTTCGGCGCATCAAAGCCGCACTCCTCATCCTCTTCACCAGCCTTGGCCGGGCGGCGCAGACGCGCGCGGGAAGCTTTTGCCGGAGACAAGAGCAGCGCCGGCTGCTAATGGTCGAATATTAGACGATTGATTTCTTCATGATCGGCTCAGGAATACTTAAAGGGATGGCGGTGACGGGCCGTAACTTCATCGGGAGTTATTTCGAGAAGGATCGCCTAACGACGGTGCAATATCCGGAGGAGCGCGACGTGCTCCCGGAAAACGCGCGCAACTTCCCTTTCCTCGTGTTCGACGGCAATGAGGCCGAGGCCGGGTTGCGCTGCGTTGCCTGTCAGATCTGCGAAAAGGAATGCCCGCCGCAGTGCATCTACATCGTCAAGAGCAAGGACAAAAAGCCAGACGCGCTGGGCAAACCGCAGTTCTATCCGGCCACGTTCGATATCGATATCTCAGTCTGCATGAGCTGCCAGATTTGCGTCGAGGTTTGCCCCTTTGAAGCGATCAAGATGGACAAGGTGTATGAACTGAGCCGGCGCGAGCGCTTCGACGCGCTTCTCATGAACAAGAGCGAGCTGGCGAAATCAAACGACTACTATCACCGCATTCACCCGCGGGAGGCGGAAGCGGTCGATGGCAATCTCAGGGCCGCGGCGGAAAAGAAGAAACCGGCGCCCGCGGCGACGCCAGCGTCCCCGCCTGGGTAGCGCACTCGTCCCGAGTGCTGGCGGCGGTGTCTCACCGTCGCGGACTTTCTCGGACCCAAGACCTCCCCGGCGTGCGAAGTTGTTGGGAAAAGTTCGTCGCGGTGGAACACCGCGACCAGCACACGAGACGTGTGCGCTACCCAGAGTGCTGGCCCGCGGCGTCGAGTCGCTTATCGTGTGGACGTGCAATCACGTTTCATCATTGCTTTCATCGTTGCTCTCTCGTTAGGCGATTTCGCGCACTCCGCCACGCCGGATCTCTCTGATCTCCTCCATTGGCGCAATATCGGGCCCTATCGTGGCGGACGGGTGCGCGCGATCTCAGGGGTGCCATCGCAGCCTAACCTTTTCTACTTCGCGCAGGTCAATGGCGGCGTTTTCCGGAGCAACGACTACGGGCGCACCTGGCAGCCGATTTTTGACGATCAACCGACCGGCTCGGTCGGCGCGCTCGCGGTGGCCGTCTCCGATCCGAACATCATCTACGTCGGCAGCGGTGAGGGCTTGCATCGACCCGATCTTTCGGTCGGCGACGGCATTTATAAATCGACTGACGCCGGGAAAAGCTGGACGCATCTCGGCTTGCGTGACGCGCAGCAGATCGCCCAGATCGCGGTCGATCCCCGAAATCCTGATCACCTTCTGGTCGCGGTTCCGGGCCATCCCTACGGCCCTAACGAGGAGCGCGGTATTTTCCTTTCCACCGACGGTGGGAAGACTTTCGCAAAGACTCTCTACAAGGACGAAAACACCGGCGCGGCGGACGTGCAGTTCGATCCGAGCAACGCGCAGATCGCTTACGCCTCGCTTTGGGAAGCACGCGAGGGTCCGTGGGAAAACGCGGATTGGAACGGAACCAATGGCGGCATTTTTAAGTCAACCGATGGCGGCAAGACCTGGAAGCCGCTCACGAAAGGTTTGCCTAACGACGTGGTGCAGGCGCAGCTTGCGATTGCCCCGAGCCAGCCGAGCACGCTCCTCGCAGCGGTGGCAACGCTCGACGCCGGCAAGCTTTACCGCTCCGATGATGCCGGCGAAAGCTGGACGCTGGCCACGACCGACGAACGTCCGGGCGCGCGGATCGGCGGCGGCGATTTGCCGGTCCTGCGGATCGATCCGCAGAACCCGAACGTCGTTTACGCGGCGAGCGTGGTCTGCTGGAAATCGACCGACGGCGGCAAGACCTGGGAAGGCTGGCGCGGCGCGCCGGGAGGGGACGATTATCAGAACGTTTGGATTAATCCGACAAACTCCAACATCATCCTGCTCGCGAGCGACCAGGGCGCGATCGTCACGGTGAACGGCGGTGCGACCTGGAGCTCCTGGTATAACCAATCGACCGCCCAGCTTTATCGCGTCAGCGCGGATAACGCTTTTCCCTATCGCCTCTACAGCGGGCAACAGGAGAGCGGCTCGGTCGGCATCGCCAGTCGCGGACCGGATGGCGCGGTTACCTTCCGCGATTGGCACCCGGTCGCAGCCCAGGAATACGGCTACGTCGCGGCCGATCCACTCGATCCCGACATCATCTACGGCGGCAAATTGACCCGCTACGATAGGCGAACCGGACAGGCCCGGAGCATTCTGCCCAAGCCGTTTTTGTCCGACGAATCGCGCATGATCCGAACGATGCCGATCCTGTTCTCGCCGCTCGATCCGAAGCTCCTTTTCTTCTCCACCAACCATCTCTGGCAAACCCGCGACGGTGGGCAGAATTGGACGCAGCTCAGCCCCGACCTCACGCGCAAAACCTTCGAAGTCCCGGCCAGCATCGGAAAATTCCGCGATCGACCCACCGCGCAATCTCGCCAGCGGGGCGTCATCTACACCATCGCGCCGTCGCCATTGGATAAGAACCTTATCTGGGTCGGCACGGACGACGGCCTGATCCATCTCACGACCGAGGGCGGGAAAAAATGGGCAGACGTGACGCCGCCACAAATCGGCCCGTGGTGGAAAGTCTCGCTCATGGACGCGAGCCATTTCGACAAGAACACCGCCTACGCCGCGGTGAACACGATCCGAATCGACGACCTGCGCCCGCACATTTACCGGACGCGTGACGCCGGGAAGACCTGGGCGGAAATCGTGAACGGGATTCCGCCTAACGAGAACGTGAACGTGGTCCGCGAAGATCCAAAACGGCGCGGCCTGCTCTTCGCCGGCACGGAGCGCGCGGTCTATGTTTCGTTCGACGATGGCGCGAACTGGCAGTCGCTGCGCCTGAACATGCCGGCGACGTCGATTCGCGACGTGATCGTAAAAGACGACGATATCGCGATCGGAACGCACGGGCGCGGCTTCTGGATTCTAGATAACATCACGCCGCTGCGCCAGCTCTCACCTAACGACAAACCTGGACTTGCGGAAGCAAGTCCCTCCGGAGGGACGAGCTTCCGCTCGTCCAGTTACCCGACCCAGCTCTATAAACCGCAGACCGCGATGCGAGTGCGCTGGAATTTCAATACCGACACGCCGCTCCCGCCCGACGAACCGGTGGGCGAGAATCCGCCGGAAGGCGCGATGATCGACTATTCGTTAGGGAGCGATGCCATCGGGCCGGTCGCGCTCGAGATTAAAAACGAGAAGGGAGAAACG
>JALYOR010000172.1 GCA_030856765.1 Verrucomicrobiota bacterium
GCCCCCCACTTGAATGAAGATGTGCGAACTGCTGACTGCGGTTAGTTGACATGGAACACTTCCTCCTGCATTTCGCGAGTGATGGTGGTTTTCCGTTTGATGATCGCACCGAAGGTTTGCTGTTGCACCGTGGCCAGGGTCGGCGGGGACAGGTAGGATTCATCCAGAAGCGGTCGCCATCGCGGAGTCGCTCAAACTGGTCCTTGATGATGCTGAACAAGGTCTCTCCGACCTGCCCGCCATTGACGTGGTCTTCGACGATGGCTCCCGCCCACAGATCAACGTCGTCGGGCGAACTGTAGACCGATGCGAGACGAGACTGGAACTCGAGGTTCGAGGTCATTTCAGCGAAGGTCGTTTTGGGCGCAAGGCCATAGCCGACCCGAACCGAATTCAACTCCCTAACCCATGATCGCGACCCCGCTGAATGTTGAGTGCGCCAGATCGAATCCCGAGGCGGTGGTGTTACCGATCACGAAGTTACGGACCGCGTCAAGCATATAACCGTCCACCTGCTGCGGCACCTGTTTGCCAAGCCGCGCCGAGAGGTTTCGATTCCGCCGGTCACGGTAAGCTGGGGCTCGAATTAGGTGGAACCCAAGCCAATATCTCCTGGAACGGACCTGCCTTTAGAATTCAACCGCTTCAAGACGGGCGGCAAAAAGGTGTGGCCCACGCGGAAGCCTGCGGTCGCAAACTCGATTGCGATCCGCGGATCGACGCCTGCGGGAGGGGCGTGAGTCCGAGGCTCCGCCGGCTGGTTTCCTGCCGCCCCCAGCGGCTCGTCGCCAGGGGCGAAATACCTCTCTTTACAAACCAGAAATGAATAGACGAGGCACTCATCTAAATGATACAGTTCGATCTGTAGTGGGACTCAGAATCTTGAATCCCTTCGGATCCGTCGCTGGACATGAAAAACCTTATTCTCCCGCTCATCCTTTTTATCGGCATCTCCAGCGCCGAATTTGCCGGGGGGAGCTCTTCTCTCCCGCTGCTCCCGGAACGCGCGAGCCACACCGGCACCTTGCTCGATTCGGGCAAGGTCTTGATCGCGGGTGGGGTCAACGAGAACAATGACCTGAGCAGCGCTCTTCTCTATGATAGCGCAACCAACACCCTGACGCCCACCGGCTCATTGGTCACGGCGCGGGGCGATCACACGGCCACCAAACTGACCGACGGCCGAGTTCTCATCACCGGCGGCGATTTGATCAATGGACAGACCCTGCGCACCGCCGAATTCTACGATCCGGCAACGGGCGTCTTTACCCTGTTCGCCACCCAGATGGCGACCGCTCGAAGCAAACATACCGCCACGCTCCTGAACGACGGCAAGGTTCTAATCGTAGGAGGGCGGGACGCGGAACTCTGCGATCCCGTTAATCAGACTTTCAGTGTGCTTGCCAGCCTCCCCCGGGATCGCTCCAGTCACTCGGCAACTCTTTTGAGTGACGGGAAGGTTTTGATCACCGGGGGTTATTTGGAGAGGGCCGCGACTCGGACGGCGGAGATCTATGATCCCAACACCAAGCTTTTCACCGTCCTGACCAGTCAAATGAAAATAGCGCGCGCCAACCACCAGGCAGTTCGTCTTCTGGATGGCCGGCTTCTGGTGACTGGGGGCTTCACCGGCACCAGCCCGCAGGAAGAGGTTGATCTTTACGACCCGGTCACACAGGTATTCACTGCTACTAACTCGATGAACTTCCATCGGTCGAATCACCAGGCCGTTCTCCTCCCGGACGGAAAAGTGATCGTCATCGGCGGGACGACTTTGGAAAGCGGTTTCCTGGCGGTCAACGAGATCTTCGATCCGGTGGCGGCGACGTGGACCAATACCGATCCGATGAATGAAAACCGTTCCGGGGCAAGCGCCGTACTCCTCCCTAATGGGACCATTTTCGTTGCCGGCGGAGTAACTGGGAGCGTGACATTGCAATCCGCCGAGATCCTCCGTCCCGACACGATGGATTTTGATCCCCTGCCAAATCTCAGCGTGGGGAGAAACCAGCTAACCGCAACCCTGCTTCCCGACGGCAATGTCCTGCTTGCCGGGGGCAGCGAGAACGCCACTTATCTTGATACCGCCGAACTGTTCGATCCTTCCACCGACACCTTCTCGGTCGTTGACAGTCTGGCCCAACCGCGCAAAAGCCACACCGCGACGCTTCTGCCGGACAACAACCGCGTCCTGATCGCGGGGGGCAAAACGGAGACTAACGACTCGATCCAGGCTGAAATATACGATATCGGCACGCAGACATTTCGGCGGATTGCCGATATGAACACCGGTCGATCGCTGTTCACGGCCACTCTCTTGCCTAATGGTTCAGTCTTGATGGCTGCCGGGCGCCACGGCGCCACTCCTACTGCGGCGGCGGATCTTTTCGATCCGGTGACAGAGACCTTTACCTCTACCAGCCCGCTCAATCTGCAGCGGAAGCGCCACCACGCCAACCTCCTCCCGAATGGCACGGTCCTTATTTCCGGAGGCGCGCCCGGTTCAAATGGCGGAACGGTTCCCGATTCGGGAACGCCGACCTGTGAAATCTATGATCCGAGTAGAGGGACCTTCACCTACACCGACCAGGAGATGAATGTCGGTCGGACCGAACACGACGCCACTCTGCTCCCGGATGGCAATGTAGTCATTACCGGCGGTATCACCCTTCCCAACCAGGCCGACCTTTACCACCCGCCGACGCAGGTGATGTCCCAAGTGGGTAGCCTGGATCTGGAGCGGTTGCGCCATGTCGCGATCTTGCTCTCCAATCCCGCGTGGGGCGCGTTGATGAATAAGGTGCTGATCATTGGCGGTGCCGCCAATGGGAACAGCGCTTTCGGCGGTTTGGAGCAAGCACTTTCTTCGGTGGAGTTATATGATCCGGCGACCGGACAATTTAGCTTCTTTGGGGATATGACTGCTGCCCGGCAGAATCACACCGCCACGCTTCTCAGTGATGGGCGAATCATGATTGCGGGCGGCGTGAGCGCTCCTGCCTTCAGCGGAACCGCGGAAATCTTGACTACGGGCGCAACTCCAACACCTACCCCCACGCCGACACCAACTGTTACCCCAACCGTTACACCCTCGCCGACGCCGACTGCCTCGCCAAGTCCTACTCTCACTCCCACGCCTTCACCTAGCCCGACTGTTTCGCCAAGCCCCAGCCCGGTTACAGTCGAGCTAGGCAATATCTCGACCAGGTTAAACGTCGGTGTTGGAGATAGGGCCTTGATCGGCGGCTTTATCATCCGCGGGACTGGAACCACTAAGGTGATCGTTCGCGCCATTGGACCTTCGCTAGCCCTGGATGGGGCGCTTCTAGACCCCGTTCTGGAGATTCACGACAGCGCGGGGCAGACGATTGCGGCCAACGATAATTGGCAGGACGGCGACGAGGAAGCGATTATCGCCAGCGAGGTCCCGCCTTCCGAGCCTTTGGAATCCGCGATCGTGTTGGATTTGGAGCCGGGTGCCTATACCGCCGTGATCCGGGGCGCGGATGACTCGGTTGGTATTGGTCTGGTGGAAGTTTACGATCTGGATTCGGGCCCGGAGTCTAAATTGGCCAACGTCTCGACCCGTGGCTTCGTGCAGGATGGCGACAGCGCCATGATTGGCGGCATGATTATTCTTGGAGAATCATCCGCACGCATCCTGTTGCGGGCCATTGGGACCTCGCTCGAGGTGGCGGATGCATTGCAGGATCCCACTTTGGAACTCTTCGATGGGGATGGAAATCTTATCGGCGCAAACGACGACTGGCGGAGTGACCAGGAAGCGGCCATCATCGCCACGACTGCCCCGCCGACTGAGGATGCGGAGTCGGCGATTGTCATCACGCTCAACCCCGGTGCCTATACCGCGGTTGTCCGTGGCGCGAACGGCACTTCTGGAATCGCTCTGGTTGAAGCCTACCAGATCGAGAAGTAGGCCAGTAGAATGGCTGAGCGTCACGGCGCTCAGCGGGGCGAGGGCGAAGCCGATTCGTTAGGGGAGGCGCCGGCGGTCTGCCGGCGCGTGGAGATTTCTTCGAGGAGCTGTTTTTCTTCCGGGAAAATGGAACCGGCTCGGGCCAGAGCGATATATCTGTTAGCCACCTCCGTCTGGCTGTCATCGTCGTAGAGCAGCGCGGCATAAACAGCGGCATGGGGATTGTCCAATTGGTCTGGCGGAAGCTTCTTGAGAATGGCCAGGCCCTCCGCTGTCCGGCTCGTTCCGTAGAGCGCGAAGGCATAGGTGATCGCGGTGGAAGTGTCGTTGGGGGCCTTGGCATAGGCTTGACCCGCGAGGGTGCGGCCTTGGGCGGTGTTGCGATCAAGCAGCAGGGCGAAACGCGCGGCGTTGGCGGCAAGCGCGGCTTCGTCGGGTGAGCTTTCGTGCAAACGTTGCGCCGTCAGGCGGAGGTTGGGCAGGTCGTTTGTCGCCCGGTAGAGCTGATAAAGCGCGTCGAGCGCTTCGCGCCGATCCGCCGGCATCTTGGCCACTTGTAGCCACAGTTGCTCCGCTTCCGGGCGCAGATCCCAAAACGAAGCCAGCCGGGCGAGGGCGAGTTCATGCGCTGAGTGATTGGCGGCGGCCTCGGTCGCTGAATTCCAAAGCGCCTCGAATTCCGCCTGGGCCTCCGCGACCGTGCGGCGGGAGCGGCGGGCCGCGTAAGCTTGGTAGGCCAGGCGCAGGTATTCGTCGTCGCCCCACGAGCCACTCCGGGTCCAGCGCTTGAGCCGCGACCAGTTCTTCGTTGCCACGAGGGCGGCCGCGATTTCGCTCACGGCGGGCGGTTGATTCGTTAGGTCAGCGGGCAGCTTTTCGCTCCACTTCAGCGCTGTGCCGGCAAGACCGTTCCGGCTCATCCAAGAGAGGAGCTGGGCGAGATCGTGGCTATTACGCGCTGCGACCGGTTTCACTTTGTCGAGCAAGGCGTCGAACTTCTTCGGGTTGAGCTTTCGGTAAAGGTCGAGGCAGAGCAGATAGTCGGCGAAGGTGACCTGCGGGCTCATCTGCAAAGCCTGTGCGAGGTCGTTGGCGGATTCGGTCTGGTTTTGGCGGAGGGCGTTGTCAAGCAGAGCGCGCAAGGCTTCGGTGCGAAATTGTGCCACTTTGCTCAGGCGCTCGAGTTGGTTGCGGGCCGCGGCGTTTTTCTCGGGATCAGGGGAGAGGATTTGCAGAACCGCGAGGTTGAATTGGTAGGTGTCGTTGCCGGGTTCCATCGCGACCGCGGCGGCGAAGTGGCGTTCTTCATCGGCGACGTTGCCTTGGGCGCGCGACAGCCACCCGGCCACTACGTGGTAGGCGGCCCGGTCGCGTTCGTCGCGTCCGATCCGGCTCAGCGCCTCGCGGGCGACGTCAAGTTGTCCGAAGCGCAATGCGGCCGAGGCGAGATTCAGCTCGTTATCGAAGCTCGGCTCGAGGCGCGCGATCTGGGCCCGCCAACCGACGGTCTCAGCCCGGTTTTGTTGCTCTGTTGTCTCGGCGAGGAGGCGGGAGGCGACGAGCGAGTTGGAGTCGATGCTAATGACCTGGCGAGCCAAGCTCTCAGCCTCGGCCAAATCGTGATGCGCGAGCCGACCGGACGCCTCGGCCAGAAGACGGGTTTTGTGCCAGCGCAGCCAGCCTTTGCGGGCCGAGGAAAAAGAAAAGAGACCGACGCCAAAACCGAGGACCACGAAAACGGAAATCACCAGTCCGCTGCGCACCTGCAAGTCGCGAAACCATGTGGCGCGGCGGTGACGTTTGCGACGAATGCGTTTCGGTTTGACGGGCATCGACAGGTTCCCTAGATGGACGCCGGCCCGTGCGCAACCACCGCCCGGCAATGGCTGGGCGAACTATGTCGCCGCGGCCGCTCCGGTTTCCGGAGGAACGTCGGGCGCTTCTTCAATCCCCTCCATCACCTCCCCGCGCAGGCGGGGTCCCCAGACGTAGCGGGCGAGCAGCACCTTGATCGTGGCCGTGAGCGGGATAGCGAGGAGGGGGCCAAGCAGGCCACCGATGAGCAGGCCCCAGACGAAAATGGAAACAATGACCGTCATCGGATGCAGCCCGACCGAATTGCCCACGATGCGCGGAGCGTAGAAAAGGCCCTCGAGATTCTGCACCACGATGAAGATGATCGTGACCCAAAACGGATGCCACCAATCGCCCCATTGCGCAGCCGCGATCAGGACCGCCGGAATCCAGCAAATCACAATCCCGAGATACGGAATCATCGTTAGGGGAATCACCAGCAGACCGATCAAGGGGGCAAAGTTCAAGCCAAAAATCGTGAGTGCGGTTCCGATCAGGACGCCATCGACGAGGCAGACGAGGAGCTGCCCGCGAAAGTAGGCGATGACGTAGCTGTTGATTTGCGAAATGGTCCTGGCGACCTCGTCTTTGAGCGGAGAATTACGCAGCGGGATATATTCTTTCCAGCGCCGCTCGATTTCCGGCCGGCCTTTGAGCAGGAAGAAAGAATAAATCGGCACCATCACCAGGCTGAGGAGAAAGCCGGTCACGCCCAGAAAGCCGCCCACGCTGGTCTTGATCAGAGCCCATATTTTGCCGATCAGATCGGGCAATTGTTTCTCCAGCGCCGGCAATTGATTCTGAACCCAGTCCTGGATTCGTTGGCGATCGGCCGAAGTGAGCTTGGCCGGGGCAGGGCCAATCACCTCCGCATTGCCGGGCAGCCGGGCAGCGCCTGGGTTCGGAGTTGGCGACGCATCTCCCGGCGGAGGTGTCGGCCCGGCCAGAAGCCAATTGATCAGATTAGTAGTCGCCCCGCCCTTCTCGGTTTTTGAGCCTAGGCCGAAGGTGTGTTCGTAGCGATAAAGGAGATCCACCACCTGATCGCGGACGTGGATGGTGAATCCCGGCAGTTGCCGCGCGAGGCTGGCACTCTGGACGGAGATCATGGGGACGATCCATGCGAGAAGCCCGCCGATGGAGAGGAAAGCGATCACAAAAATGGTCAGGACCGCCTTGGTCCGTCCAAAGCCGCGCCGCGCCAGGTAGGTGACGAGCGGGTCGAGGAGATAGGCGAGGATGACAGCGATCGCGACCGGGATCAGGATCGGCTGTAGGAACGCGACCACATTGGCGCCCACCCAGACCACCGTTCCGACGATGAGAAAGAGGACGAGGACGAAGATGGCGGTGAGCGAAGCCCACATCATCTTGCGTTGCCAGGGCGTGGGATATTTCTTCACTTGATCGGTGTGGCGC